>JAQVIB010000161.1 GCA_028695945.1 Lachnospiraceae bacterium | reverse complement strand
GCCCTCACAATTATATCCTAAAAAGTGATGTATTTTATAAATTGCATTGCCAATAACTGTTGAACGAAGGTGACCAACATGGAAAGGTTTTGCAATATTAGGTGAAGAGTAATCAATTACGATAGTTTTGCCGTTGCCAATAGTGCTTTTCCCGTAGTTTTCCTTTTCTGCAATAACATTTTCTAAAATTTCTTTTGCAAAAATACCTTTATTCGTAAAGAAGTTTACATAGGCTCCTTCAATTTTAATTTCACTTATGAAATCTGGCTGTTTAATATTTGTTGCAATATCTGCCGCAATTAAAGGCGGTGCTTTACGCAAAGTTTTGGCCAAACGAAAACAAGGAAAAGCATAGTCACCCATCTCAGTATTTGGTGGTATCTCAATTCCACTTAATACCTCTCCTGTTTCAAGCCCAGTCGCCTCAGCGATTGCCTTTGCTATCTCAAATTTAAAATCCATTTAAATTTTCATCCTTTCCATTCTTCCGTATTTTTCAGCATAAATATTAAACTTAAGTGTATCACAAATTGCCTATGTATTCAAGTTTTGGAAAATTTGGTACAATATATTTAACACTAATCTTCAAAAGATATATTCGTTATTATCACCTATAACAATGAAATAAATTCCAAAACTTATCATCCTTGAATTATATATAAAATTAATAAGCTGTTCTACAAAAATAGCTTTATTTTTATTAGAAAATGTATCATAATAGATATAGAAAAGAAAGCGAGGTGCTAGCATGAAATTAAAAAGTGTTTTAAAATTAATTGGAGTTTTGGGTGCGTCTGTAGGAAGTTTGGCGGCAATTAATAAAGGGATTTTTGCCCTTGCAAAAAAGAATAATCCAGAAATTGAATATGGCGAATATTATGAATGGAAATATGGACAAGTTCATTATAAAAAAATTGGCTGTGGTAAACCAATTTTGTTGTTGCATAGCTTAACAATAGGTGGAAGTCACTGCGAATTTACAAAAAACATTGAGGAATTAAGCAAGAAATACACTGTGTACGCCCTTGATTTACCAGGCTTTGGTTACAGTGATAAACCGAAAATTACCTACACTGCGTTTACCTATGCGTCTTTTATAAATGATTTTATAACAGAAATTATTGGTGAGCCTAGTATGGTTGTTGCTTCCAATGGGTCTGGCATGTTTGCAACAATCGCCGCTAAGCTTTTTAGCCAAAACGTAACCCATCTTACACTTATATCACCCAATGGTATAAGCGATGAAATGGCTAAAAATTCTGATTTTTACCGCCGCACCATACTGGAACTGCCTCTTTATGGTACCACTATTTACAACTATCATTCTTCAAAAAGAATTATAAAACAGTTTTTGTTATCAGACGGTTTTTATGCTCCGGAAAAGGTAGACAAGACTGCAATTGATACATTTTATTACCCAGCACACGGAACAAGCACTAATGTGCGGTACGCATATGCCTCTTTTGCAACTAAATACATGAACATGGATATAAAAGGATATTTTGAAAATCTTCATATACCAATTTGCATAATTTGGGGCGAAGAACACACAACAAATCCTATAGAGAATATGGACATCTTAAAAGAACTACAGCCAACGTCAGAATTTTATATTTTTGAAGAAACCAAAATGTTTCCTCACTATGAAAATGCAGAAGAGTTTAATAGTTTAATTATGGGCAAAATGCAAGATTAATAAATTTGGAAAATTCAAAATAAATTCTAATAAGAATCAGGAGAAATTATTATGTCATTAAATTTAGCAAATGCACACACAGTTAATTCGAAAAGAGAACAATCAATTATGGAAAAAACCATAAAAACTGCCATAGATGTTACCAAAAGTAAGGGCAAAAGCGGCGTTATAGAAATGATGAATCCAAACTTTTTTGGTTGCAGTTTCGAAGAAAAAGAGCTTTCAATAGTGTTTCACGTGAAAAAATGGGAGCTTAATCCACAAGGTTCAATGCATGGTGGTCTTGTTTCTGCTGCCTTCGATACTACCTTTGGTATTCTAACCCACTATTATGCCAGCGATTGCTTTATTACCACTGTAGACCTATCTACAAGGTATTTAAAGCCAGTTCCGTTGGATAGTGACCTAATTATAAGAGTTAAAGCATGCTCCGTAGGGCGAACATTGGTAAGCCTTACTGGAGATGCATATTTTGAAGGCAAAGATACTATTGTTGCCACAGCAAGTTCAACCTTTATGATTTTAAGAGATAAAAAAACTCAACTTACTCCTTTAAAGTAAAAATAAAACCTTGGAATAAACTTCATAAAGTTTGCACAGACTTCTGTAAGAAGAACAATAATTTAACTTTAAAATTGAAGACAAACCTTGGGCGTTGCCCAAACCCACTCGCTTTTTGAAAAAGCAAGACTAAAAACTTTCACAAAAACCGCATAGATATGCGGTTTTAAAAGGTTACGGTAGCAATGGCAAAGACATAACATCTGACAGATTGTAGACTTTGTCTACATCTGAATTTAACTTCTTCGTCATAAAAATTTAAGGAAAATAATTGAATATTTGTAACTAATTAGTGTTAAACTTATTTCAAAAAAAGGAGTGACGAAGATGAAAAATGTATTTAAACTTATTGCCATTTCAGCCTTGGTTTTAGTTTTTGCTGGCTGTTCCTCTGGTGTAATTGCTAAAGAAAAAATAAACACAGACATTGTGACTATATATTATGACGAATTATCCAATGCAAAGCCGTTAGTGTTTTCAAAAAGCAACCCCGATGATGTGGCGGTTATAGACCAAATAACTGCCATAGCTTCTAAAACTAGTGAATACAAAATTGTTCCAAAGGATAAGTTAAACGAAGGCACTTGCCAAATGTGGGTAAAGTTTGGCAATGATATGGTAATTGGTATTTACAGCGACATGGATTACGGCTACATTGGCAAGGAAATTGACCCAGTAGGAGAAGATGTAATGTATCTTCCAGAGGGGCTTAGCAAATGTATACAAGATATTATTGATGTTTACGGCTACACCTACAAAAGTTTTTCAGGCGAAGTAACAGCTGTACACGATAACAGCATTACTATTACCCCAGCGGCAGATTCAAATGAAATAAAAAGTGCGGATTCTATTGTGGTTTCTGTAACAGAATATACAAAAGTTTTTGATGACAAAACCCTTGAAGATATATCCACAAAGAATATTTCTGTTGGAAATACTGTTGATATTACCTACGATGGAACTATTCAAGAAAGCTACCCTGCTGGCATACCAGGTGCTACAATGATAAGAGTGTATAAGTAAGAATAAATTCACAACATTAATATATTCAACGCAAATTCAAACCTATGGAACTTCTGCTCCATAGGTTTTTTATAACAATTACTCTCTTGGTATATTAATAACTATTTCGTATCCACCCACTCTCTCTTCCACCCTATACACCGCATCAATACCACTGTTTTTCATAATCTCTACAGATTTTTTAATAGTATTGGTTATAAGGCGAATATCACCAAAAGTTCTCTTTACTCTTTGGTCATTTACTACAATTGTGCTTTCTCGAATCTTCTCGATTGTTTCATCAACAAGCTCCTCTGTTTTCTTCACATTAAGCTCATTTGCTATTACCTTCAGCACAACTTCTTCTCTAATTTTTTCATCGGGAATTTTCAAAAACGCTCTTGCATGGCGTTCTGTAAGGCTGTTGTCTAACAATAATCCTTTAATGTTATCACTAAGGCGAAGTATACGTATTTTGTTAGCAATTGAAGATTGACTTTTGCCTAGTTTTTGTGCTACTTCCTCCTGTGTTAAACCATAATCTTCAATAAGGCTTTGGTAACCCAAGGCTTCTTCTATGTAGTTCAAATTTTGTCGCTGAATATTTTCTGTTATTGCAATTAATGCACTTTTGTTGTCATTTATGTTAATAACAATTGCAGGTATAGTTGCCAAGCCTGCTATTTTTGCCGCCCTTAAACGTCTTTCACCACACACCAACTCATAGCAATGTCCGTTTATTAAACGCACAGTTACGGGTTGCATAACTCCAAATTCCTTTATGGAATTTACAAGTTCCTCTAATGCTTCCTTGTTGAAATATTTTCTTGGCTGATTAGGATTTGGCTTTATCTCATCAACAGATAACTCCAGAACTTTTTTCTCATCCTTAGGAGGATTTTTTCTTTGAAAAAAGTCATAAAATCTAATTGGCTCTGCCATAAATCTACCACACTCCTTGTATAATTGGAAAATTCTTACTTTTAATTATAGCATAATGCTTGTCCTGGCTATGGTACAATCGTAAACATAATTATTACAAAATTACCGATTTTATTAGAGAAATTGACTTTTTTGTGAAATATACACAAATAACTGCTACACAATTTATATAAAAAAAATCCTACACTTTTCTGTAGAGACATGCTGAATGCAAACCTTGGGCGTTGCCCAAACCCACTTGCTTTTTGAAAAAGCAAGACTAAAAACTTTAACATAAACCGCACATCTATGCGGTTCAGTCCGAAGACTAACCTACAAATTCCAATAAATGGCTGAAAGTTTGGGAACAAAGAGTTCCCAATTTAAATCGTGAAGGCGGAATTCATTTCCGCTGTAACGCAAAAAAAGCCAGTATTTTCAAGGCTTTTAAGCCTGATTTGAAAATGCTGACTTTTATCATACTAGTGGCTAAATCAAGTCGACTTGCGACTTGATTTACAGATTTTTCTGTAGAGATTTCAACTAAAACTTACTTTATAGGATTTTTACTTGCCGTACCTGCTTTACGTGGATAAAGTTTTGGCGTTTTAGATATTTTTTTAATTATTACAAGGCTGTGGGTAATGTCGCTGTTTGGTATTTCAATTTTAATTACCTGTTCAACCCTTCCACCCAGCTTTTTAATTGCAGTTTCTCCGTCATTTACCTCTTGGGTAACGTCTGGACCTTTAAGGGAAATAAAACTGCCACCAACTTTAACAAATGG
>JAQVIB010000160.1 GCA_028695945.1 Lachnospiraceae bacterium | reverse complement strand
GTAGCCTGCGCTTGTACGATGTGAATTTGCCGGTCACATCACTCACTCGTGCTTTTATTGAAAACGGATTAGAGGTCGCAGAAGCTCATACGTGCGAGGATACTCTGGAGGATTACTTCAAGCGAGTGACCGGGGGTGAGGGTATTGCATAACCTAATCCTCTGCGAATTCCAAAAATTCAAACGCCGGCGCCTGTTTCTGTTGGCAACGCTGGCTGCCTTTGTTTTTCCCGCTTTAACGGCACTTATGTACTGGAACACCCC
Organism: Lachnospiraceae bacterium; assembly: GCA_028695945.1. GTDB lineage: Bacteria > Bacillota > Clostridia > Lachnospirales > Anaerotignaceae > UBA8514. Next base: position 4,727 of record JAQVIB010000160.1, on the reverse strand, counting down.
AGGTGGACAAGATTACGACAACCTATTTTCAGGCGTTGTCGATCCAGGTGATTATCTTCTTCTGCTGCCGGTCTTGGTAGTTCTTTCTACAACACTGTTTTTTACGGAACAGGACAGTGACACGTTGAAAAACCTGATAACGATCCCAATTTCAAAAGGAAAGCTAGTGCTGGCAAAAATCAGCGTCATGGCGGTTATCTCCGTGGTGTATTCCCTTGCTGGATTTCTGGCCAGCGCGGTTTGTGCAAAACTGCTCGGCATAGCTTTTATCAACATAGAGCAAAAATTTATTATCAGCCTTTTACTGGGGCTTATGATGCTTGCCGCAGCACTGCCCTGTTTGGTTCTGGTAGTGTGGTTTAATAAAAACAATCTGATTTCGATTGTGATCACGCTGTTCTACACCATAATCAATTATGTGTTTCATCTTACCGATTTGGGAATGAAGGTGTCGGTAGGGTTCAATATTGGAACAATACTGCCTATCCCTTTAATTCAGAAATGGATTTTTCAGTTTTACAGTCCGGGAACCGGTGCATCAGCAGTATTTTATGAGAGTATGCGTCCTTACTTTGTGTCGACACCAGTATGCATCGGCATACTTACCATGATGTCGGTTATATCTACCGCGCTTATGATACGGATTTACAACCGACGTGAACTATAGAAAGGAGGTTTGACGATGAACTTGATTCTATCAGAATTTCAAAAACTGAAACGGTATAGCGTGATTCTTGTGGGCATGCTTGGTACAGCCTGCTCCCCCGTCATTTCAATTGTGATGCAAAATATAATGTCTGACGACGCCAAGACCGTTTTAAATTATACATTCGCCGATTTAATTAATAGTACCATCTGGAATAACATGACGATCTTTTTTCCAATGATTCTCGCCATGATTGGCGGCTATATGATCAGCCGTGAATACACGGATGATACGCTGAAAAATATACTAGCTATTCCCGTCAGTTTTCCGCGTCTAATTACCGTGAAGTTGACCACTCTGGGAATCATTGCACTTCTACTGGGGCTATTTACTGCACTAGTGACACTGCTGATAGGACTGGCCTTCTGCAATGAAAATATGACACTTTCTGTAGTTTTACCAGGAAGCATACAGATGACCGCTATGTCGCTGTTTACATGCATAGGTGAATTCCCTCTTATAGCGTTATGCGGGCGTAAAGAGGGGGCTTTCCGTGGTGGAGCTGTGGCAGCGTTCCTGCTTGGCTACATCGCTATTTTCCTCAAAAATCCTGTGCTGCGCAACCTGTATCCACTTTCAGCCGGACTCAGCATTATACAATTTGGTGGAGAGGGCTTTGTATCCGACACAGCAGGCAGCTATGCGTCCACACAGAACTCTTTTATCGGTATCTGCGTACTTTTATCCATGATAGTGATGACCGCAATCATCATCCATATTCCAATCAAAAATGCAACTGCAGCCGCATCACCAAAGAAAGGCATTGGCGGAAGGCAAAACCGACAGGAGGTTCACAAGTGAAAAAAATTAGTCTTTTTATGATGGTGGCTTGTTGCTTTGTGTTCTTGATGACAAGCTGCACAAAGGATGAAATTATTGATGATTACAACAAGGTCTCATAAAGAACTGCCAGAAGCATAAATACTAAAAAAGCTCCTGAAAACAGATATTTGAAAACGTTATAACAAGGGCATACTTGCCGAAAGGTAAGGATGGAAAGTAATAGGGTTTAGGATGCAAATGCACGATGACAGCCTTACTACCAAGTAAAGTTACGTATTAAATCTGCCCTTTTGTGGCAGTATTTCCATAAAAATAGGTGACACCCTCCCAACAAAGAAAATGTAGTTTAACAGGACTATTTCCCATTCTTGAAAATTCGATATCTTAACACTTCAAGCTCACCAGTTTGTAGTGTATTTCTATGTGCATCGACATGCCTTGAACTTTAGACGACCGTTGCCGAGCATAAAGTAAATTCAGTTGGCTATCGTTACCCACCTATCTATATTTCAATTTGCAAAATCCCAACGAAGTAGCATTAAGTGACCAAAATTGTATTAATTTAAACTATGCTTGGAAGATGGAAATCCACAAGGTTACTATTATACAAAAGGGTATTTTCTGTATCAAAGGTTTGCTTATACAATAATTTTTCTAGTGCTCCTTATTGACCACCATTTCACTTTTCTTGTATGATATTCTATGTGAAAATGTCTGTTTACCTGGTTGTATCCAATTTGTTTTGCATAGTTTTCAATAGTTTTTGGTCATAATTTTCCACCCTAGCAATCGAATAAATATTCATTATTCCCTTGTTGTAAAACCATAAAAAAGCACTTCCCCTCTGAAATAATTTTCAAAAGAAAAGTGCATTTTTATACTAAAATAATTATCATACTAAATAAAAAAAAATATTCTCGCCATCATACTAAAACCGAAATTAAGGTTGAAATATACTCAACCAATATACTATTTTACTTAGCAAATATTCCTCAAACCCCTGAGGTTGTTGAATTTTTACTGTGCATCTACCTTAGCCATATGCATAACAAGGTCAACTACCTTATTGCTGTAGCCCCACTCATTGTCATACCAGCTAACCAATTTTACAAAGTTATCATTAAGGGCAATACCTGCAGATGCATCAAAAATTGATGTCCTTGAGTCGCCAAGGAAATCACTTGAAACCACAGCATCTTCTGTATATCCAAGGATGCCTTTAAGTGGTCCATCTGCCGCTGCTTTAACAGCCTTTTTAATGTCTTCATATGTAGCTTTTTTCTCAAGTCTACATGTAAGGTCTACTACAGAAACATCTATCGTAGGTACACGGAAGCTCATTCCAGTAAGTTTACCGTTAAGTTCAGGTATAACCTTACCAACAGCCTTTGCTGCACCTGTTGATGATGGAATTATGTTTGCAGCAGCGGCACGTCCACCTCTCCAGTCCTTCTTAGAAGGTCCATCTACTGTTTTCTGTGTAGCTGTTGTTGAATGTACAGTTGTCATAAGACCTTCAACAATACCAAAATTATCGTGAATAACCTTAGTTAAAGGTGCAAGACAATTTGTTGTGCATGACGCATTAGATACAATAGTCATATCTTTGCTATATTTATCATTATTAACACCCATAACAAACATAGGTGCATCAGCAGAAGGAGCTGAAATTACAACCTTCTTAGCACCACCTGTTAAGTGAGCCTGTGCCTTTGCCATATCAGTAAAAGCACCTGTAGCTTCAACTACATAGTCAGCCTCTGCACTGCCCCATGGAATAGTAGCAGGGTCCATGCAGCTAAACACAGTAATTTCATTGCCGTTTACAACAAGCTTGTTACCCTTTACAGAAACTTCACCCTTGAATTTTCCCTGTGCTGAATCGTATTTCATCATGTAAACCATATACTCAAGGTCTACGAATGGATCGTTTACAGCAACAACCTGAACGCCTTCTTTTTCCAAAGAAGCACGTAGAACAAGTCTTCCAATACGACCAAAACCATTAATACCTACTTTTACCATAAAAATACCTCCCAATGTTTTGTATTGTAATTTAATGCAGCCATGCTGCTAACTTAAAAAACAAGCCTGGCAAAGTTTAAAACCTTGCCTTTTGCTATAATAACCACCTCAAAAGGTGAAGTTATACTGTTTTTAGGAGTAACAATTGATAGGATAACCGACATATTTATCGGCATAACTGCCTAAATTAATTTTTAGCAATCCTTGGAAGCTAAATTTACAATAGAGAATGCTAAAAGTGCCGCAGAAATTACTACTGAAACTGCACTTAGAATTAAAGCTGTAACCTTCATTAGATTGCCTCCTTCTATTTGAAATATTTTACTCCGGATTCAAAAATCTTCTGATCTTTTTCACCTAAAACATTCTTATACAAACCGTTTCCAATTCTTTCAGAATGTCCCATTTTACCAAGTACACGTCCGTCAGGGCTTGTTATCCCTTCAATAGCCATCATTGACCCATTAGGGTTAAAACGTATATCATAGGTAGCATTGCCCTTGTCATCTACATACTGAGTGGCAACTTGACCATTGGCAATAAGCTCATCAAGCTTATGTTTTGGTGCTATAAACCTGCCTTCGCCATGAGAAACAGGTATAGTATGAATATCCCCTACACTAGTACCCCATAACCAAGGAGAAAGTGTTGAGGTTATTTTTGTGTTTGCAAGTAAACTAACGTGCCTACCAATATAATTGTGGGTAAGGGTTGGGCTTTCCTCATCTAAATCTCTTATTTCGCCATATGGAACAAGCCCAAGCTTAACAAGTGCTTGAAAACCATTGCAAATTCCAAGCATAAGTCCATCACGATTTTTAAGCAAATCCATAACCGCTTCCTTAATGTAAGGATTACGGAATACAGCTGCGATAAACTTGCCAGAACCATCTGGTTCGTCACCTGCACTAAACCCACCAGGAATCATAATAATTTGGCTCTGCTTAATTTCTTGAAACATTTTCTTAATGGATTCTTCAAGAGCCTGAACACTCATGTTAGCAACAACAAGTGTTTTGGCTTCTGCTCCTGCTTTTTCAAATGCTCGTGCAGAATCGTACTCGCAGTTATTACCAGGGAAAACAGGAATTAATACCTTTGGTCTCGCAACTTTAATTGCAGGTTTAGGAAAGTTTTTATTTTCAAAAACTTTAATTTCAGCATTTCCTTCGCCATTAAATTTAATTTTTGTTGGAAATACTTTTTCCAAAGT
>JAQVIB010000159.1 GCA_028695945.1 Lachnospiraceae bacterium | reverse complement strand
GAATCATCACCTGCAGCAGTAACAGTAATGTGCTCTACGTCTAAACCAGATGCATCAATCGCCTAATTAATAGCTTTTTGCATAATTGAAGCTGCTTTTTCTGCATCAGCTTTACTTGGACCAGTTGCATCATCTGTATCCCAAGCCTTTTTCAATGTACTTTGGTCATCTGTGCTAAGCTTTGACCAGTCAACCTGAATATCTGCACCATCAATATTGATAGTTTCTACAGCTGTTGCTCCAGTAAAAGAAAAAGCAGATGTGTCCTCTCCAGCAGCAACAGTTGTTGCAGCCTTATAGCTTACAACAGAAGCCCCTGTTAAAGCTGTACCATTAGAACCTCCACCTGCTAATGAACCATCTAAAAGATTGATACCATTGTAGTTTGTAGATTCAGAAATTCTATCGATTTCAGATAAAAGAGAGTCAACCTCTTCCTGAAGGCTAGCACGGTCTGTTTTGTCATCGAAAGTACCATTTGCAGACTGTGTAGCAAGCTCTGTCATACGGTTAAGCATTGAGTGAACTTCTGTTAAAGCACCTTCAGCTGTTTGTACTAAAGAGATACCATCGTTAGCATTATCTGTAGCTTTTTCAAGACCTGTAATCTGGCTTCTCATTTTTTCAGAAATAGCAAGACCAGCAGCATCGTCACCAGCACGGTTGATTCTGTAACCTGATGATAATTTCTCAAGGTTTTTTCCTAAAGTTGTGTTGTTTGAGCTGTACTGTCTAAGAGCATTGTTAGCAGCGTTGTTATTTTGAATTCTCATAATTATTTACCTCCTTGTGGTAGCCAAGAGGAAATCCTTTTCCCCTTTTGCAATAAGTAATAAAAAGTACCTCAACAAATGAACCCGGGTTGTCATTTATTGTTTACATATACTATATCGGAACATTAAGAATAAACTTAATACCTTTTTTAAAATATTTTGGAAATTTTAATAAATCTTTGAGGGCTTTGCCCTCAAGCACCCACAAGGATTTCACCCTTGACCCACCTTAACCCGCATATATATGCGGGTTAATAAAAGTTTTTGGTCTTGCTTTTTTCAAAAAGCAAGTGGGTTTGGGCAACGCCCATGGTTTTCCATCCATCTTTACTTTTTTCAAAATTCTCTTTTTTTCTTTATAAAGATATGCAATTTTACAATTAAATGATATACTAACGGCATAATTATTTAAAATTAATGGCATAATTACTTTATACCACAAGGAGATTACTGTTTTGATACATCTGGAAAAGGTTTGCAAACAATATAATAATAACGCACTTTCAGATGAATTTGGCGTAAAAAACATAACACTTAACATTGAAAGCGGAGAATTTGTATTTTTTGTAGGCAAAAGCGGTGCTGGCAAAAGCACTCTTCTTAAACTAATCCTAAAGGATATTGACCCAACCTCTGGCGATATTTGTGTGTCCAACTTGCCTTTAAACCAATTGGGAGAAAAACAATTCCCTTACTATAGGCGTATGTTTGGCATAATTTCCAAAGAAATTGGTCTGTTGGAAAACAAAACTGTTTACCAAAATTTAGAGTTAGTAATGCGTGTTACAGGTCAGCCTACAAAAACCATTAAAGAAAGTATTCCAAAAGCATTAGGCTTAGTGGGCATGACAAAGAAAATGCAATCATATCCTCTTGAATTATCCGAAGGGGAAAGGTTTAAAGTGCTGATGGCAAGGGCAATTATTAACAACCCACTTATTGTAGTTGCCGACGAACCAACAGCCAATTTGGACTACGAAACCGCTTGGGATATAATGAATCTTTTTAACGACATTAATAAACTTGGCAAAACTGTGCTAATTGCAACCCACGCAACGAATATTGTTGCCGCAATGGAAAAAAGAGTTATAACAATAAAAGATGGGCGAATACTATCCGACGTTACGAAAGGTAAATATGGTCGAGTGCTATGAACAATTACTACAAAAACAAAAAAAATTATAGTCCTCCACGGCGAACTAATTCTTCCTTTGGTGAAAAAATTGGAAGTGCTTTCGATGTTGTAATGGCAACTTTGTTTAGCACAACTTTTTTAGGATTTTGCGGTTTTGTTGTTCTTTTTTCAATGTATGTAACCCCAAAGGATATTTCATATTTCAGAGTTTACGCAAAAAATGAAGCACAAAATTTAGTTGAAAATACAAGTACCTTAGCTTCTAATGTTTCAACCCTTGCAACAGAAGTTGTAAGTGATATAACATTTAAATACGAGGAATATAAAGAAAAGGAAAAACAGCAACTGGCCCAAGCCGAACTAGCCAAAGCCGAGCCTGTTAGTTTAACACAAAATTTACCCGCACAGGAAGTTGAAGTTCAGTTAAACAGCAGTACCAGTAAAATAACTTATTTTTCACAAACCGACCCACGCTGGGGCAATTCGTTTTACGGCAACAACAACACAATGGCAATATATGGTTGTGGCCCTACTACCGTTGCCATGCTTGCCTCAAGCCTAACGGACACAATTGTTTATCCGCCTGATGTTGCAAAATGGGCATTCGACAACGGTCAGTTTGCCAATAACGAAGGTTCTTACCATTCCATAATAGCCACTGGTTCGGCAAACTACGGTCTAACTGCACAAAGCCTTATAACACCAAGCAAGGAAACCCTTATAGACCAGCTTAACAAAGGAAATTTAATTGTTGTTTTAATGGATAAAGGTCATTTTACCTCTGGCGGACATTTTATAATTCTGCGTGGAGTTACCGAAAATGGAGAAGTGCTTATTGCCGATGCTAAAAGCTTAGAGCATAGCCAAAAAGCATGGAGTTTTGATACTATACTATCCGAGGCAAAATATGCTTCCAGTTACGGAGGCCCTTTCTGGTCAATTTCTAAAAATTAAATAAAAAAGTATGTATTTTAAAGGCATCAATCCTTATAAAATACATACTTTTTTAATTTAATGATATGGATTATTTTTAACTATAATACATGCCTGCGAAAGCTGTATTGCAATTGCCCCTGCATATTGAGTTTCTAAATAGTTAAACATTGGCGAACCATTTTTGCTGTCTAAAACAACATATTTAGGTGTCAAGCCGTTAAGGGTTAAAGCTATTGTGTCTGCAACACACCTTGGGCATGTGCATACACCAAATTTACGCATATAGGTTCCCACACGGTCTTTAACAATTTCTTCAACCACGTTAACGTAAGTAAACCTTTCCTCTTCAACCTTTTTAACCTCTTGTTTATTAACACCTTCAACTGTTTGTGTTGTAGCCTTGGTTGGTGCTGTAGACGAAGGTTCTGTTTTCAGTTCCTCCAATGCGTCTAAATCTGGCAGTGGTTCAACATGCACATCTTTATTTTTACTTTGAATAACATAGCTTTCCTGTTCTGTTTCTTGTTCACCCGTAGTTGTAGGTTCATTTGCGTTAACCGAACTTGGAGTTTCCTCTTCAACAACCGATTTAGCCGCATCCATAACAGCTTTTTCAAATGCACTTTGGTGATGAACGGGCTGTTCAGGCACAGGTTCCCTTTCTTCTAGTGTCTCTTTAATTTTTTCTGATAACTCTGAATCATGTGCCAGCTGTAAATCTACAAAAGATAAATCTGGCGTTACTTTGCTTTCTATAGTCTGAATCTCAACATCATCGTCATCTTCTTCTGTAATGTTTGCTTCCTTAGCCTTAGAAATCAAATTTAATACATGTTCTGTTTTGTTAGTTCTTTTTGCCATAACCTTCCTCATCCCTCATATAATTTAAACCCCTTTTGCTTTCATTTCCTTTATATGATGTTTAATTCTTCTTATAACTTCCTCAACAAAATTTACGTAATCTATGGTTGGTTTACTTCTTGGGGCATACAGCAAAATAGATTCACCATGTGCAGGTGCCTCGGCAACTGCTACGCCCGCCCTAATTCTAGAATTAAAAACCTTTGTATCAAGCTGTTCGGCTATCTGGTCTGCCATTTCGGAAACTTCTTTCGCAAGGTTTGTTCGTCCGTTAAATTTAGTTAAAAGCAAGCCCATAACCGCTAGCTTTTCGTTGTAAAAACGCTTAACCGTTTCCACTGTTTCACGAAGCTGTGTTACACCTAAAAGGCTTAAAATCTCTGGTATCATAGGCACAATTAAAAAATCAGATGCCACATAGGCATTTACAGTTAAAATATTCAATGCAGGTGGTGTATCAATAACAATAAAGTCGTATTTTTGCTTTAATGGTTCTAAGTATTCTTTAAGCAAAAACTCTCTGCCAGAACGATTGAACTCAAGCTCTGCACCACTTAACAATATATTTGAAGGAATTATATCTCCAAATTCTGTTTCGCTTATTGCATCCAAAATAGATGCCTGACCCTTAAAAACCTCGTAAATTGTAGTTGTATTTTCAACATCCACGCCAAGACAAAACCCTAAATTTCCCTGTGGGTCTAAATCTATTCCAAGCACCTTATATCCATTAAGTGCCAAACCCGTAATTAAGGCACTGGAAGTAGTAGTTTTTCCAACGCCGCCTTTTTGGTTTGTTAATGTAATTATTATAGACAAAAATATCACCTCTACTACAAAATTATCAAATTACCCTTATGAAAAGTATACTATATGTCGATGAATAAGTATAGATAATTTTACATCAAAGCAAATATTTTATAGATTAATTTCCAAAAAGGAGGATAATTATGGCTAGTTTATCAAGTCTTTCATCTACCAGCTCTACAAGTGCAACATCCTATGTTAGTGGCGGCATAACCGGTCTTGCCAGTGGACTAAATACCGATGAGTTAATTGATGCAATGACCACCAGTACCAGAAGTAAAATTGCAAAGAATAAACAAAAAATTACATCCTTAGGTTGGAAGCAAACCGCTTACCAGTCTATCAGTTCACAGCTTGTTTCATTTGCAAGCAAATATACTTCTTTTGCGTCCACAACAAACCTTACAAGCTCAAGTTTTTATTCAAAGTATATTTCAAAGGTCTCCAGTGGTGAGAACAGTAATAAAGTTTCAGTGTCTGGTGT
>JAQVIB010000158.1 GCA_028695945.1 Lachnospiraceae bacterium | reverse complement strand
CAGAGCCATTTAAAACAATGATGGAAAAAGCTTGCCCAGATATTCACCTTGAAGCAAACAGAAACAATTTTGACTACATGTATTTAAGCGAAAGCCTTGCAACCCTTAAGGGTAAAAAACTGCACGGCAAGCGAAACCACATAAACAAAATACTTAAAGAACACCCAGATTATGTGTATGAGGATTTGACCACAGCACATTACGAGGAGTGTATGGCGTTATACGATGAATGGTGCATGGACCACAAGGAAATATCCATTACACAGTATGATGAAAGGTCATCGGTGGAGCGTGCATTGCTTAACCTTGATGAGCTTGGGTTAACAGGCGGATGTATACGTATTGACGGAGTTGTGAAGGCATTTACCGTTGGCGAACAGGTTATTCCAGGGCATATGAGCCAAATTCACATTGAAAAAGCGGCAAAGGATGTTGATGGGTTATACCCTCTTATAAATCAGCAATATGTTAAGGCTAAATGTGCCCAAACCATGTATATAAACCGCGAGGAGGACATGGGTCTGGAAGGGTTAAGAAAGGCAAAAAGCAGCTACTATCCTGAGAAATTTTGCGAAAAGTATGACGGGTTGGCAAAATGCAGTATAGAGGTAGAGCAACTAGGTACAAAAGTTGAATTGTGCAGAAGATAAAAACCCTTGGGCGTTGCCCAAAACTACTCGCTTTTTGGAAAAAGCAAGGCAAAAACTTTTATTAAAAGACCTTGGGCGTTGCCCAAACCCACTCGCTTTTTGAAAAAAGCGAGGCAAAAACTTTATTAAAACCGCATATCTATGCGGTTTTTTAAATGGGTTAAGAATGCAATAGCAAAGCCACCAAGCATTTATTTTTTATTTACACGCTAAAACCCGCATATTTATGCGGGTTTTAAATGGGTCAATGGGTGAAACCCTTGTGGGTGTTTGAGGGCAAAGCCCTCAAGGTCTTTGCTTTATTTTGCTCTCATGTGGCTTCTTAATTCAGCACCAACGCTTTCAGATAAATGCTCTTTTTGAAGTCTTCTCATAGAGCTAAAGTTAGGGCGGTTAGCCTGATTTTCTAAAATCCAATTTCTTGCAAATGTACCTTCTTGAATATCTGTAAGTATACCTTTCATTGCTTTTCTTGTTTCATCTGTAACTACTCTTGGGCCTGCTGTGTAATCGCCGTATTCAGCAGTATCACTAATGGAATTACGCATAAAGGAAAGTCCCTCTTTAACAACAAGGTCAATAATTAACTTCATTTCGTGAATACACTCAAAGTAAGCATTTTCTGGCTGATAGCCTGCCTCTACAAGAGTGTCAAAACCAGCTTTCATTAAAGCCGCTACACCACCGCAAAGTACCGCTTGTTCACCAAAAAGGTCTGTTTCTGTTTCTTCTCTGAATGTTGTTTCCAAAACGCCTGCACGTGTACCACCAATTGCATCTGCATAGGAAAGTGCTGTTTCTTTAGCTTTACCAGAAGCATCCTGAAAAACTGCAATAAGTGCTGGAACGCCAAAGCCTTCTTGGTACTGGCTTCTTACAGTGTGTCCTGGTCCTTTTGGTGCAACCATAATTACGTCTACATCGGCTGGAGGAATAATTTGACCGTAGTGAATGTTAAAACCATGAGCAAAAGCAAGTGTTGAGCCTTTTTTAAGGTTTGGTGAAATTTCTGAAGCGTAAAGCTTTGCTTGAATTTCATCATTTACAAGAACCATTGTGATGTCTGCATTTTTTACTGCTTCTGCTGTGTTCATTACCTTTAAGCCAGCCGCTTCAGCTTTAGCTTTGCTTTTTGAGCCTTCATATAAACCAATAGTTACGTCTACACCGCTGTCTTTAAGGTTTTGTGCATGTGCATGACCTTGTGAGCCGTAGCCGATGATAGTTACCTTTTTACCTGCGATCATTTCTTTTTTTGCGTCCTCTGTGTAATACATTTTAGCCATTTCTATTCTCTCCTTTGTATGTTTATAATAATACAAGACATTTCTTGCCAGGATGAAGATAAACCTTGGGCGTTGCCCAAACCTACTCGCTTTTTGAAAAAAGCAAGACCAAAAACTTTCATTAAAACCGCATGTCTATGCGGTTTTTGAAGGGTTAAGGGTGAAACCCTTATGGGTGTTTGAGGGCGAAGCTCTCAAGGGTTTACTTTGTGTATACGCTGACAAGACATTGTCTTGCAGCTTATGCTGTTTCCTTACTGTCATCTTCTGTATACAAACAGGCTGAGCCACGTTCAACGGCTATTAATCCTGTGCGGCAATATTCAAGTATTCCGTATGGTTCTACATATTTAAGAAAAGCGTTAAGTTTACTGCTTTCACCTGTTAATTCTATACAGACTGAGCCAGGTGACATATCTACCACTTTTGAACGGAAAACATTTGATGCATCCAATACTTCACGCAGACGGTCGCCTGTGGCTTTCACTTTTACTATTAAAAGCTCTCGTAAAATAGTGTTTTCGGGTGTCATTAATACTACCTTTTTAACATCATAAAGCTTACTTATTTGCTTAATAAGCTGGTCTTTTTTTCGGTTATCGCCTGAGGCGGTAATGGTAATACGTGCTAAAGCCGGATTTTCTGTTTCACCAGAGGTAAAGGTATCTATATTAAAATCCCTTTGGCTGAACAGTGATGAAATACGTGTAAGCACACCCGATTGATTTGTAACAATAATTGAAACTGCAAAACGTTCATTACTCATATTCATTCGCCTCATTTCAAAATTATATTATCTAAAGAGCCGTTTGGCGGCACCATTGGAAACACGTTTTCTTCTGATGGAATATAGCAGTCTATAATACATGGAGATTTAAGTGCAAAGGCTTTATCTAATGCTGAATTTAATTCAGTAATATTTGTGGCACGATAGCCGTTTGCACCAAAGGCTTCCGCAAGTTTAACAAAATCTGTTTCTCTATCTAGTACTGTTGCCATGAAATGATTATTAAAAAACAGACTTTGCCACTGGCGTATCATTCCAAGCACTTTGTTATTGAAAATTACAACAATTAAAGGAAGGTTTTGGCTTACGGCTGTTGCCATTTCATTTAAATTCATGCCAAAGCTTCCGTCACCTGTAAAAAGAACTGTTTGATTGCCCGTTGCAATTGCTCCGCCAATTGCGGCACCCATACCGTAACCCATTGTGCCAAGTCCGCCAGAGGTTAAGTGGGTACGTGGCTTTTTAAAGTTATAATACTGTGCTACCCACATTTGGTGCTGACCTACATCTGTGGCAACATTGGTTTCTGGAGCTGCTTTTTTATTTACCGCACCTATAATTTCCCAAGGCATCATACATCCATCTACTGTTTTAGTTTCTTTTGTATGGTTTTTGTATTCGTCCATAATATTACGCCACGCTTCATTATCTTTTTGCTTTGTATTTTCTGTAAGATATTTCAATGCAGTTGTTAGGCAGCCTTTAATTTTCAAGTTTGCGTCTATATTTTTTCCATGTTCTGCTGGGTCAATATCCAAATGAATTATTTTAGCATTTTTAGCAAACTTTGTTTTATTACCTGTTGCACGTTCAGTAAAACGTACACCTGCGGCAATTATTAGATCGGTTTCGCCAAAGGCTCTTGTTGCGGCAATTCTACCATGCATACCACTCATGCCAAGGTATTTTGGATGGTCACAGTCCATTGCTGTAAGTGCCATCATGCTGAAAGCGACATATGCGTCACATTTTTCTGCAAGTGCCTGTAGTTGCTGCTGGCAATTTGCATTAATTACACCGCCACCACAGTAAATTAGTGGACGTTCACTTTGTTCAATTAACATAAGTGCTTCATCCAAAAGAGCGGTATCTGGTTTTTCATCAGGTATTTTTTCCACCTTTGGTTTCGGTGTATATTCTGCCGTAGCAATTTGAATATTTTTTGGAACATCTACAAGTACAGGACCAGGTCTTCCGCTTTTTGCAACACGGAAGGCTTCACGCAGTGTATCGGCAAGCTTATCTATACTTTTAATCAAAAAGCTGTGCTTTGTTACGGGAATTGAAAGACCGATTGTGTCTACTTCTTGAAAGCTGTCGGTGCCTATAAGATCTAATGGCACGTTACCTGTAATTGCAACCATTGGAATAGAATCTGCCTTGGCTGTTGCAAGACCTGTAATTATGTTTGTTGCACCTGGACCTGAGGTTGCAATACACACACCAACTTCTCCGCTTGCACGACTATAGCCATCAGCAGCATGGCATGCTCCTTGCTCGTGGGCAGACAGCACGTGGTTAATTCGGTTACGATATTCATAAAGTGCATCGTATAGGCTTAAAACCTGACCGCCTGGATAACCGAAAACTGTAGTTACACCTTGTTCAATTAAAACTTCCATAATAATTTGACATCCTGTAAGCTGCATATTTTTATTCCCTCCTAATATTGTAAACGTGTATTAAAAAAGGCTGTGCAGTGTGGTTACACTGTACAGCCTTAAGGTTAAGGATAATTTATTTTATCTTAAACTTTTTGGATGTTCTTATCAGTAAACCACTTTTTATCAACAGAAATAGCCTCATCTATGATGAGGTTAATAATGCTAATAATATAGTTTGCTGTAAGGTTAAGTTTAAGCATGGAATTTTCTCCTATTAATTACTTATTTTTTTTATTGTTGCAAGTTTAAACCCATTCACGGCTTTTGTCAATAGAATTTATAAAAAAATATTTTGTTAATTTAAAAAGGTATCACTTTACAGCACTAATATGAAAAATACATTTAAATAGGTTATTTTTATATAATAATAAGAAAAATTTCAAATATTTTCTTAAAATTTTAAAATTATGGAACATTTAAACTAGTTTTAGTGTATAATCAAAGAGCAATGCTAAAGATTTGTTAAAGGGATTGTTTACTTTAATAATTAATCAAGGAGGGCAAAGGTTATGATTAAAAAGAAAATACTTGCGGTATTTGTTGCCTTAGCAACATTTGCTAGCGGTGTTCAAGCATTTGGTGCAAGTTTCACAGATATTAATGATGTGCCATGGGAAGGAGCAAAAAATTACATTAATTCAGTTGTTGATTTAGGCATTATGGCTGGAGATTACAATGTTAAGGGAAAG
>JAQVIB010000157.1 GCA_028695945.1 Lachnospiraceae bacterium | reverse complement strand
TCTAACTTGCTCCTTAACAATGTCTATTCCTGTTATCATTTCAGTTACAGGATGTTCAACCTGTATACGTGTATTCATTTCCATAAAGTAGAAATTTCCACTTTTTTCATACAAAAATTCAATTGTTCCTGCACTTTTATAACCAACTGCCTTTGCCGCCTTAACTGCCGCCTCTCCCATCGCCTTACGAACATCTTCGTTAAGTGCTGGCGATGGTGCTTCCTCCAAAACCTTCTGGTTTCGTCTTTGCAAAGAACAGTCACGCTCTCCTAAGTGGATTACGTTACCAAACTCGTCACCTAAAATTTGTATTTCTATATGGCGTGCATTTTCAACTACCTTTTCCATATACATGGTGTCGTCACCAAATGCTGCTTTTGTTTCGCTTTTAGCACTTTCATATGCCGCTTCAAGGTCTTCCTCACTACGTACAATACGTATTCCTTTGCCACCACCGCCTGCCGAAGCCTTCACCATAACAGGGTAGCCTAATTTCTTTGCAACCTCTTTCGCCTTTTGGGCATCTTCCACTACCCCGTCACTACCAGGTATAACTGGAACTTTCGCCTCAATCATAAGCTCTCGTGCATTAGATTTATTTCCCATCTTGTCAATTGTTTCTGCGTCTGGGCCTATAAATTTTATATTACATTCGGTACACATTGCGGCAAAAATACTATTTTCCGCAAGAAAACCGAACCCAGGATGAATAGCTTGTGCCTTTGTAGCAACTGCCGCACTTATAATGTTTTGCATATTAAGGTAGCTGTCGTTACTTTTTGCTGGACCTATGCAAACGGCCTCATCTGCCAATTGGGTATGCAGTGCATCTCTATCAGGCTCGGAAAAAACAGCAACTGTCTTTATGCCCATTTCTCTGCAAGCACGTATAATACGTACTGCAATTTCACCTCTATTGGCAATTAATATTTTAGAAAACACTTAAACCACCTCAAATTTATCCTATCATAAATGTTATTTCTGCTTCACAGGCTTTTTTGCCATCAACATATGCAACTGCTTTGCCAACCCCTGCAATGGATTTTAACTTAATAATCTCCACCTCTATGCGAAGTGTATCTCCAGGCACTACTTTACGTCTAAATTTAGCTTTGTCTATACCACCAAAATATGCAAGCTTGCCTTTGTATTCCTCCATGCTAAGTACAGCGTATGCCCCTGCCTGTGCCATAGCCTCCACAATAAGCACACCTGGCATTACTGGTTCACTTGGAAAATGCCCTACAAAATAAGGCTCGTTCATAGTTACATTTTTAATTGCAACCACACGTTCACCAGGTACA
Organism: Lachnospiraceae bacterium; assembly: GCA_028695945.1. Taxonomy (GTDB): domain Bacteria; phylum Bacillota; class Clostridia; order Lachnospirales; family Anaerotignaceae; genus UBA8514. Next base: position 3,791 of record JAQVIB010000157.1, on the reverse strand, counting down.
ACTTCTTCAATTCTGTCTATAAGCAAAAATGGAGGTCTATGAGGAAGAACCTTCATTATATCATTAATATCGTTCATTTTCATTCTCCTTTTAAGGCATATGCCAAATAGGTTTGGGTTAAACTATTCTAAATAATGGCTTACCATATTCCACTAAGTCCTCTGGTGCTGCAAGCACTTCGGCAATTTCGCCGTCAAACTGGCTTACTACCTCATTCATAATCTTCATAGCTTCAATTATGCAAAGTACATCGCCTTTTTTAACCTTTGAACCAACACTTACAAAATCTGGCTTTCCAGGCGCTGGGCTTGAGTAAAAAGTTCCAACCAAAGGTGCTTTAACAACATTGCCACCAAGGGATTCAGCCTTTGGTTTTTCAATATTTTCTGGTTTTTGTACAACTGGCTGATTTTCATGTGTTGAAATGTTTTCCGCAGCAACAATAGGTGCAGATGTACTTGCTGTGTCTGCTGTGTTTTTGCTCATTTTAATAAATGCACCGTTGTTTGAAAGCTCGAAGCTTCTTAAGTTTGAAGAATCTATAATTCCAATAAGTTCTTTTATTTCGTTAAATTCCATTACCTTATGCCTCCCACTTTTTAAAGCATAAAACTGCATTGTGTCCGCCAAAACCAAGAGAGTTGGATAAGGCATAGTTCACACTAGCTGCTCTTGCACCTTCTGTTACATAATCAAGGTCACATTCCTCGTCTTTGTTTTCATATCCAATTGTAGGCGGAATTATATCATTTTGCAATGCAAAAATACAAGCTATTGCTTCAATTGCACCTGCGGCACCAAGTAAATGTCCTGTCATAGACTTTGTAGAGGAAACTGGCACGCGATATGCAGTATCTCCAAACGCCCTTTTAATAGCCATAGTTTCACTGCTGTCATTTGGTGGTGTACCTGTACCATGTGCATTGATATAGGAAATATCCTCCGCAGTAATTCCAGCTTCTTTCATTGCCATAATCATTGCTTTTGCCGCACCTTCGCCGTCTGGTGATGGTGCAGTTACATGGTAAGCGTCACAAGTTGCACCATATCCAACAATCTCGCCATATATTTTTGCTCCACGTGCCTGTGCGTGCTCAAGCTCTTCCAGCATAAGCATACCTGCACCATCTCCCATAACAAAACCACCGCGTTCCTTATCAAAAGGCCTGCACGCTTTTTTGGGGTCAGCTTCAGTAGAAAGTGCTGTAAGGTTTGCAAAACCTGCAACCGCAATTTCAGATATTGACGCTTCTGTTCCTCCAGCAATGCATACATCCAAATATCCATGCTTAATATTTCTGTACGCCTCGCCAATGGAGTTTGTTCCAGTTGCACATGCTGTTACAACACATGTACAAATACCTTTTGCACCAAATTTTAATGCAATATTTCCTGCCGCCATATTGCTTATTGTCATAGGTATAAATAATGGGGAAACCCTAGCAGGGCCTCTTTCGCCTAGTTTCAAAATTTGTTCTTCCATTGTTTTAAGCCCGCCAATGCCGCTGCCAACAATTACACCAAAACGGTCGTGGTCTATTTTTTCGCTGTCAAGTCCGCTCATTTCGTAAGCCTGACAAGCCGCCGCAATACCATAAATTGAAAACATATCATTTCTTTTAAGTTCTTTTTTAGGTACATATTTTTCAACATCAAAGTCTTTAATTTCCGCCGCCACCTTGGCTTTAAAATTTTCTGTATTAAAAGACTTAATATAATCTACACCGCAGTCACCGTTTTTAAGTCCGTCCCAAAAACTTTCTACGTCATTGCCTATAGGTGTAATAGCACCCATACCTGTAATAACACATCTCTTCACTTTAAAGACCTCCTTAGTTCATAACCATGCCGCCGTCTACATTAAGTACCTGTCCTGTTATATACCTGTTTTTTGCAAGGAATACTGCCGCCCTTGCAACATCTTCACCCGTGCCGTATGCCTTAAGTGGAATATTGCTTAACATCTGTTCCTTAACCTGTTCACTTAATGTTTCTGTCATATCTGTTGCAATAAAACCAGGGGCAATGGCATTACATGTAATTCCTCTTGGTGCCAGTTCACGTGCTGTAGATTTTGTAAGACCAATAAGACCAGCCTTGCTTGCCGCATAGTTAGCCTGACCAGCGTTACCCATAAGCCCAACAACAGAACTTAAATTTATAATTGTACCTTGTTTTTGTTTAAGCATTATATTTGAAGCATGACGGATAGTATTAAATGCCCCTTTTAGGTTTATTCTAAGCACAGAGTCAAAATCCTCCTCGCTCATACGCATTAAAAGTCCGTCACGTGTAATTCCTGCATTATTTACCAAAACATCCAAACTGCCAAAATGTGCTTTTGCTTCTTTAATAAGGCTTTCAGCTTGTGCAAAATCGCTCACATCTGCCTTTAGTGCAAAACACTCCACACCAAAGCTTTCAATTTCCTTTATGGTTTCGTCATCCACTGTACTTCTATAGTTAAGCACAATGTTTGCACCTTCTTTGGCAAATTCAATGGCTATTGCTTTGCCAATACCCTTTGCCGCACCTGTTACCAACGCTGTTTTGCCTTTTAGCATTTTTCTTCCTCCAATGACGCCAATGTTTTTTCCAATGACTTCATATCTTCTACGTTTAATATTTTAACACCCTTAACTGTACGTTTAACAAAGCCTGAAAGTGCCTTGCCTGGGCCAATTTCAATAAAAGTATCTACACCCTGAGCGTGAAGATATTTTATTGTATCTTCCCACTTAACAGGACTCATTACCTGTTTAATTAGGGTATTTGCAATTTCACCTTCAACCATAGGCTCGCCTGTTACGTTTGTTACAACAGGAATCTCCATAGGGTTTATTTGAATATTTTCAAGTTCAATAGCAAGCTTATCACTTGCTGGCTTTAAAAGTGCAGTATGGAAAGGTCCGCTTACGTTAAGCTTAACGCACATTTTTGCACCTTGTTCTTTTAATAATTCTGCCGTTTTATCAGCTGTCTGGGTTTCACCTGCAATAACAATCTGCCCTGGTGCATTGTAATTTGCTGGTGCAACGTATCCGCCCTGTGACATAACCTCTGCACAAGTTTTTTCAACTACATCACGCTCTAAACCCATTATGGCATACATTGCACCTTCACCTACAGGCACAGCCTCTGTCATAAAACGGCCTCTTTTTCTTACTAACTTAACAGCATCTTCAAATTTGAAAACACCGCTTGCAACACACGCTGAATATTCGCCAAGGCTAAGCCCTGCCACGTAATCTGCTTTAATTCCTTTTTCTTCAAGTATTTTTAATGCCGCAATACTCATGGTTAAAATTGCTGGCTGTGTATATTCTGTTTTATTAAGTTGCTCTTCGTCTGAAAAGCATATATCTGTTATAGAGAAGCCAAGTGCTTCGTTGGCAATATCAAAAACCTCTTTTGCTGAGGTGAAATTTTCGTATAATTCTTTTCCCATACCAATATTTTGGGAACCCTGTCCGCTAAAAATAAAAGCTATCTTCATCATCACTCATCCTTAAAAATAATAAGACCTTTTGCCCTCTATTCCACTTTTTATTGGCAGAATAGAGGGAAACCATTAAGGTCTTTCTGTATTTTTTATAATTGCTTTGTATTCGGTATAAAGTTCGTCTAAAATTTCCTTTGCTGTCTGTTCTTTAGTCACAAGTCCTGCAATCTGTCCGCTCATAATAGAGCCTTTTTCCATATCACCGTCTATTACAGCACGTCTTAAAGCACCTCTGCCAAGAACATAAAATTCTTTTGCTGGGGCACTTTTTTTATCAAGTTCTTAAGGC
>JAQVIB010000156.1 GCA_028695945.1 Lachnospiraceae bacterium | reverse complement strand
AGTGAGCGCTGTAGTAATGTCTACAGCCGGTGCTACAAACTCAGGTTTCACAGGCATACCATCTTCAATGTACCCACGTCCTGAAAAATCTGCACTAATACCAATTCTTGCATCATATCCACCAACTGCAATGATATTTTGGGCTGTGGACGGAATTGTTAATGTTGTATGTATTGACGGCTGCAAAAAAAAGGTATTATTTGTAACATCTTCTACCGTTGGCAGCCACATATTAACCTTACCGTCTACAATATTTTCTCCTCTAATTTTAATACTCCATTCACCCACTGGTATAGGCATATTAATACCTTCTAAAGAAAAATATACCTCCTGCTCTGTTCTATAATGTGTTGGCTGCACAAGTATAACAGAAACCCTAACCCCATCCATAACTTTACTTATGTTTCTTTGCGTCGGCCTTATAATTCCGGTGCTTCTTCCACTTGGAGACACCAGTTCAAATGTCATTCCATCCACAAAATTTTTCCACAGTGTTATATAAATTCTTCCTACATTTCCTGTTGTAACAAAATATGCACTTAAAGTTTCTCCTTCTTCAACTTCTTCATAAAAATGATGTCCTGCAGAGCCTTCGTTGCCAGTTGCAACAACAATAACCGTCTTCCACTTTTGTGCCATATCATCAATATATTCCTCAAACAGCGAATTTCCTAAATGTGAGCCATTGTTTGTTCCGTAGCTTAAGTTTATTGCCACAGGCATATTTAAGTTTTCTGCTTTATCTAACACATATTTTATTGCACGCATTATTTCTGTAGTTCGGGCAAAATTTTCATTTCCACGACTTCCTAGCTTAACTACTATAAGTGATGCTTCAGTCGCAACCCCTTTTTCTATTCCTCGGCTTCCACGTCCATTTCCTGCCGCAATTCCTGCAACTGCTGTGCCATGCCCAGCATAATCTCGACTTGGAACTATTGAATATGGATTATCGCTTTGCAGTGCTAAATTTATTTCCTCGCTAGTATACTCAACACCACTTCTAAACCCAGGTGGAGGCTCACCCTCACCCAATTGATCCCATATAGAGATAATACGAGTTGTTCCATCTTCATTAATAAAATCAGGGTGCGTATAGTCAACTCCGGAATCTATAATTCCTACTATTGTTCCTGCTCCACTTAAATTAAATCCTGTTGGTCTTTGCACAGGTGATATACATGCACTGTTAAGGCTGCGACGTAAAGAGTAAGTAAGCATTTTGGGTAGCTCCACATACTCAACTTCTTTAAAATTATAAAGCTGCCACGCTTCATTAATGTTTATTGTAACAATTGCGTAACTTTCATTTAAGATTTCAACTACCGCACCTGTAGGTTCTTCAATTCTTTTTATGTCTCCGTTGTACTTAACTATTACCTCCATTTGCCCTTCTCTTTCGATTGCCCCAGGCTCAAGACGCAATATTACATCTAAATCTAAAGGATAACTATATGCCATATTTACCTCCTAAACATCCATGTTTAATTATTATATGATTTTCTATTGTCAAAATAACTTTATCCATATTCAATATTCATATTTTTGTAAAATGTCAGTCACTTCCACATATAATTACACTGGAGGTGATTTTTATATGCGGAGACATATTTATGCAAAAGAGAACATTGATAAAGGGCGTTTGCTAGTAAATGTTTATGCAGACAGCGTAGGTAAACCTATAGACAATGCAACCATACGTATTGCTCCACGGCAAAATGGTCAAATTATTGATGAAATCATAACTAATTCTTCTGGTCAAACCCCAATAATAGACCTTAGTGCACCACCTGTAGAGTTCTCTCAAGCCCCTGGAGAACCTAAGCCCTACTCGGAATATGATGTATTTGTAATGAACGAAGGCTTTGAAGCAATTATGCTTGAAGGTGTTCAAATTTTGCCGAACAGTACTGCAATTCAAAATGTTACCCTAACTCCTGTAACAAATGATAGTATAGATACTGAAACAATTGATATTAAAGAACATACACTATGGGGTGTTTTTCCACCTAAAATAATGGAGGATGAAGTAAAGCCTCTTCCAGAATCTCTTGGTCTTGTTGTTCTTCCTGAACCTGTAATACCCGAATTTGTGGTAGTTCATAACGGTGTACCATCAGATAGAACCGCAGAAAATTTTTGGGTACCATTTAAGGACTATATAAAAAACGTTGCCAGTTGTGAAATATATTCCACCTGGCCTACAGCAAGTCTTTATTCCAACATACTTGCCATACTATCGTTTACATTAAATAGAATTTATACTGAGTGGTATAGGGGTAAAGGTTACGATTTTACAATTACCAATTCTACAGCATATGACCAATCCTTCTCATATGGACGCAATATTTTTGAAGAAATCGCCACTGTTGTAGACGAAATGTTTACCACCTTTATTACAAGACCCGGTATACGCCAACCGCTATTTACTCAATACTGCGACGGTTCAAGGGTTCGTTGCCCAGGGGCATTGGAGCAATGGGGAACAAAATCTTTGGCTGAAAGCGGATATGATGCAATGGGAATACTTAAATATTACTATGGTGACAACATATTTTTAATGCAAGCCGAAAAAGTTACAGGAGTACCAATTTCTTATCCTGGAGCACCACTTCAAACTGGTTCATCCGGGGCAGCCGTTCGCACAATACAAGAGCAGTTAAATGCAATTTCTAACAATTATCCTGCAATAAATAAAATAAGGGTAGATGGAATTTTCGGTGAACAGACGCGTACTGCAGTTGAAACTTTCCAAAAAATATTTAATACACCAGCTACTGGCATAGTGGATTTTTCAACATGGTATAAAATATCAAACATATATGTTGCTGTAACAAAAATGGCAGAACTTTAAAACTCTTTACAATATAAAGCCCTTAGCTATTAAAATTTCATAACTAAGGGGCATCTGTATTTATTTTAACTATTTTTCAATGTTGATGGGCAAACACTAACAGTAAAGTATAAAGCTCTAACATGCACACAAGCATATCAAATGAGGAAAGGACACTCATTTAGAGTGTCCTTTCAGCAGGGGTATATTAAATAACTATAGAAATAAATTTTACCAGGGAAACGCTGGTTAATTCGAATATCAAAAAACCAAATTATACTTAGTGGCAAAAAATGGAGCTACTAAGTTTTTTGTAATTGATTTTTTCAATCTTAAATCAGCGTTTCCCTAGATTTGTTATTTATTTTCTTTCTTTGTTAATGCATCCATCAATACTGCAATAGCACCATCGCCTGTTACGTTACAAGCTGTACCAAAGCTATCCTGTGCAATGTAAAGAGCTATCATAAGTGCAAGCATAGGCTCGTTGAAACCAAGCATTGAATCAAGTATACCAAGTGCTGCCATAACAGCACCACCAGGTACGCCAGGTGCTGCAACCATAGTTACACCTAACATAAGTATGAAAGGAAGAAGTCCAGCAAAAGTTACTTCCCAACCATTAAGCAACATAATTGCAATTGCACAGCTAGTAAGTGTAATTGTTGAACCTGAAAGGTGAATAGTTGCACAAAGAGGGCAAACAAATTCTGCAATCTTATCACTAACGCCATTTTTCTTTGTACACTGAACTGTTACAGGAATTGTTGCTGCTGATGACTGAGTACCAATTGCTGTAAAATAAGCAGGAACCATATTTTTAATAAGAGTAATTGGATTTTTTTTAGCAAGTGTACCTGCAATAAAGTATTGAATAAGAATAACAATAACGTGGAGACAAATTATGATACCGAAAACCTTAATAAATACAGTCATAATTTCAGCAACTGTACCTGCATATGTCATGTTAGCAAAGATACCATAAACATGGAATGGTAATAAAGGAATAATAATTCCTTCTACAAGCTTAACAATAACAGCCTGAAAACCATTAAATACATCCTTTAATGGTTGATTTTTTGTCACAGAAATACCAAGACCCAAAAGGAATGATAAAAGCAATGCACTCATAACGCCCATTACTGGTGGCATCTCAATTTTAAACAAACCCGAAAGCATTGTTTCCTCAGCATTAGCAGCATTATCTAAAACAATTGAACCAACCTTAAGGAATGCTGGGAAAATAGCTGTATCAGTAAAGAATGCAAGTGAGCCTGCAAAAATTGTTGAAAGATACGCAATACCAGCTGTTAACGCAAGAGTTTTTCCTGCACCTTCGCCAAGGTCTGCAATACCAGGCACAACAAACCCAATAATAATAAGTGGAATACAAAAGTTCAAGAAGTTGCCAAATATTCCGTTAAATGTAGCACCAAGTTGAATAATTACTGGTTGATTTATTGACTTGGCAATGTTACCAATAATAATACCTAAAATAATAGCAATTATAAGTTTTGGTAATAACCCTATTTTCTTTTTTTCCATAAATTTTGCTGAAGTCTATATGTAAAAGACAGCAGCTCCCTCCTTTTTTAAAATATAATTACAACCAATAAGTCCCAAAAAATTAATCATTAAAGATTTCGTAACCCTTTAATAAAAGAGATTTTTTGATTTCCTTAACGTGTTCAATGTCTCTGGTTTCAAGAACCATTGTAACAACGCAAGAATTCACTTCGGATTTCTTAGCCTCCCTTTCATGGCTAACGCTCATAACATTTGCTCCTGTTTCAGATATAACCTGTAAGAGATTTATAAGCTGACCCGGTTTATCAAGTACCTTTGTAGTAATTTCACTAATACGACCCGTTTTGTTAAGGCCCTTAGTAATTACTCTTGAAAGAATGCTTACGTCAATATTGCCACCTGATACAACGCAAACTACTTTCTTATCCTTAACATCGATTTTGTTAAACATTACTGCCGCTACCGAGGTTGCCCCTGCTCCCTCTGCCACAGTTTTCTGTCCCTCCATCAATGTAAGTATCGCTGTTGCAATTTCATCCTCACTTACTGTAACTATATCATCCACATATTTCTGGCACATTTCAAATGTAAGGTCACCTGGTTTTTTAACCGCAATTCCGTCTGCTATTGTAGATACGCTTTCAAGCTCTGAAACCTCACCTTTTAACCTAGACTCATACATGCTTGGTGCACCCGCCGCCTGCACACCTATTACTTTACATTCAGGTTTAATTAATTTAATAGCATAAGCAA
>JAQVIB010000155.1 GCA_028695945.1 Lachnospiraceae bacterium | reverse complement strand
GTCAACATGAATTCCTACTGTTACAAGCACTGGCACAACTGTAAGCATAGCACCCTTTGCAATATCTCCAAAAGCCAATATTGTACAAATCCTAAAAATACCAAAAAACCCCAACCCTATAATCACCCCAACCAAAGGGAAAAAACACATAGCATACTTCATGTTTTTTTCATTCCACTCTGCCTGCGGAACAGGTATTTTCGAATACATAGCAAGTGCTATAAATAAAGGTGACAGCATTACTTTTCCTCATTTCTTTTGCAATAAATAGGCATTCCATATACCACCTCAATAACTTCATTTGCAAACTTCGCTATATAATCATTTACTTTTGAAAGCAAGGCAATATATTTTACAGTTTCTTCATCATATATAATTCCGTCACCAAATATTTCGTTAGAAACTATAATAAAATTTTCTGTTTTTTGTGCAAGTTCATTAATTCCCTTTATGATAGGTTTATAGGCATTTTCTGTTCCTCCGCCATTACCAAAAAGTTCGTTTGCCACCAAATTGCTAATGCATTCTAAAAGTACAGTACCTCTATCAATATTAACCAAGTCAATGTTTCTTTCTGCCTCAATAGTTTCAAAATCCTTTCCAGAACGCATATCTCTGTGACGTTGAACTTTTTTTAAGCTTTCCTCATCTCTAGCCGCCATTGTTGCAATGTAATATTTCTTCCCACTGCATTCCATAGCTAGTTTCTCTGCAAACTCTGATTTTCCACTGCCACTACCACCAATAATTAGGGTAATCATCTAGTTTTCTTCCTTTTCGAAATCCTTATAATTTTCCATGTTAATTTCTGCAAAGGTGCTCATTTGCTTGTACACTTCTACCGCCATTTTAAATATAGGTAAAAATGCAACTGCACCTGTTCCCTCTCCAAGGCACATATCACAATTTATAAATGGGCGTAAACCAATTGCATTTAGAACAGCTTCACCACACCCCTCTTTAGATTTATGGGAGGCAAATATGTAGTCTTTAACAGTTGGGCAAATGCCAATCGCAACCAATGCTGCCACCGATGAAATAAAACCATCAATCACCACAGGAATTTTATGTATAGCACCGCCAATAAATAAACCAGTGATTCCAGCTATGTCATATCCACCAAGGCTGTAAAGCACATTAAAAGCGTCTTCTTTGCTGCCGCCGTTCTCAAAAAACCTTTTAGCAGCTTTCTCCACTGCTAATCTCTTTTTCCTTAACCCATCGTCGCATAAACCTGCTCCACGACCTGTAGTTTCTTCAACATCCATGCTTAAAAGTACTGTTGCCATTGCACTTGAGGGTGTTGTGTTACCAATACCCATTTCCCCTGTTGCGACTATATCATAATTTTGTGCTTTAAGTTCACCAACGATATCTATACCACAGTGAATTGCCTCCATGCACTGCTGGTAGTTCATTGCATTTTCATTAACAATATTTTTTGTTCCCTTGTCAACTTTTCTATCACAAATTACAAAAGGTAAAAGGTCTTTATTTTCATAACCATCATTTTTTATTCCAATGTCAATAGGGAAAACATCCACACCTGCAACTTTTGCCATCACTGTAACGCTAGTTTTTGCCTTTTCAAAATTTTCTGCCACTAATGCTGTAATCTCACTTCCTGTTTGGGTAACGCCCTCTTCCACAACACCATGGTCACCGCACATAATAACCAATGCAGGCTTATTCAAACTAACATTGTCTGCACCAACTATTCCGCCAAGCTTAATCACAGCCTCCTCCAATAAACCAAGGCTTTTCAAAGGTTTTGCAATTGTGTTCCACCTATATTCAGCCTTTTTCATCTCACTCATTGATGAAGGCTCAATTCTATTTATATACTCTTCAAGCTTCATTGTACCCACCACATTTTTCAATAAATTTAAAAACTGCCTTTACATTGCTGTAAAAATAAAGATGTGGAAATCCTGCGAAAATATTTTCATCACCATACACACATTGCCAACTTCGGTTTCTGTTAGGCTTTAAAGCCGTGCAAGTATTTCCATTTTCACTACTATCCCAATAATGAAACTCATGCCCTTTCATTTCAGTTCCAGTTTCACCAAAAATAGTATCCACATTGGTTTTAAGGGTTATATAGCCAAACCTAGTAAGTTTATTGGTTTTAAACACCGTTCCATTTAAAAATCCAACCATAGGGTGAATTGTTTCATCATTATCCTCAATACTATTTTGAAGATACATAAAACCACCGCACTCTGCAACGCATGGCATTTTGCTGTTAAGGGCATTTTTCACACTTTCTAGCATGGATTTATTTGCGCTAAGCTCTTTTGCAAAAAGCTCTGGATAACCTCCGCCAAATATTATTCCATTTAATCCTTTCGGAAGTTTTTTATCTTTTAAAGGAGAGAAATAAATTATTTCTCCTCCCATTTTTTCAATAAGCCTTAAATTTTCTTGGTAATAAAAACAGAATGCTTCATCCATAGCAACGCCAATTCGTATTCTTTTTGTTGAAGAAGGGATGGAAATACTATTAATCTTCATATTTTCTGCGGTTTCACCAAGTTTCATAATTTCATCTAAGTCCACAGTTTGACTAATAATATCAGCCAATGTATTCATATTTTCTTTAATGCCGTCAATTTCCTGTGGCATAACTAACCCTAAATGGCGACTTTCTAAACTAATTTCTTTTATTTCAGGCACATATCCAAGAACGATTATTCCAATTTCATTTTCAATTAACTGCTTAATTTCTGAATATAGCGTAGAAGAAATTTTGTTTAAAATAACACCTTTTATATAGCTTTCTGCCCTGTATTCCACAAATCCCTTTATTTGTGCCAAAGCCGAAACACTTGTACCCTTACAGTCCACAATAAGTATAACTGGAGTTTTGGTAACTCTTGCAACGTCATAAGACGAAGCCTCAACACTGATGCCACCAAGCCCGTCATAGTAACCCATTACTCCTTCAATTAAGGTAATGTCGCTACATTCTGAACCTTCACTAAGTAAGTACCTAGCTGTATTTTCATCGCAGAAAAATGTATCTAAATTTCCGCTTTTTGCACCAATAATTCTGTGAAACATAGGGTCAATATAATCTGGTCCACATTTAAAGGCACTAACTTTTTTGCCCCTGTTTATAAACGCCCTCATAATTCCGCAGGAAATAAGTGTCTTTCCGCTTCCGCTTTTTGGTGCGGTAAATAAAACTCTATTCATAGCTTTCACCTACGCCGAATGATATTATAAATACAGGATTTTGAGCCATCATTAAATGATTGTTACCAAGCTGTTTCCCTTTTGAAATTCCAAGCTGAATAATCTCGCTGTCCGCAATGTGAAAATCTTTTAGTATTTCAATTACTTTACCAATAGTTTCCAATGAAATTGCATTAATCACAATCCTTGCCATAGGATTTTTTTTCATTACCAATGTAATTATTTCTTTCAAATTTCCACTACTTCCACCAATAAAAACGTGTGTAGGTGTGGGTAGGTTTTCCATTACAAAGGGTGCCTTTCCTTCAATAATTTCAATATTTGATGCACCATGCATTTTTCTATTTTTTATTATCAACCCAATTGCTGTAGAATTTTTTTCTATGGCAAAAACCTTTCCACTAGTAGCAATAAGGGCACATTCAACACTTACAGATCCTGTTCCTGCACCAACATCGTAAACAACTGCATTTTTTGTAAGCCTAAGTTTGGCTATGGAAACTGTACGCACCTCATTTTTTGTCATAGGTACATCTCCCCGTATAAAATTATTATCATCAATGCCCAAGGAGTGTTGCCTAGCATATGGATTTTCAATAAGCATAACAGAAAGGTCGTAAAAATCTTCATTAGCAAAATCTTTAGCAAAACCTACGGATATTTTTTCATTATTATAGAAAAGATTCTCACCAATGGTAACCATTGCGTTTCCAAGTCCAAAATTTTCAAGGCTTCTGCAAACACTATTTGCAGTATTTCCTCCACCAAGTAAAAGCAATACACTTTCATTTTCTCTAACAGCACCAATAAAATTTTCATCACGTCCGTGAATACTAATGGTTTTGGTATTTTCATAGCTTTTGCCTATTTTGTTCATAAAATAAACTTCAGAAGAAATACCACTTATCCACTCAACATCATATTTTTCAAGCCTGTTTCTTAATGCTATTGCTCCGCTGAAAAAGCCAATGTCTCCTGAAAAAACAACTGCAATTTTACTTACATCACTGTCATCAATTATTTTTAATATTTCATCTGCTTTATAAGCGGTTGCCGTTTCTTTTTTAAAACTATTTAACTTCTCTAAAATTCTACTTGTGCTTATAATTAAATCACTGTCTTTTATTGTTCCATATGCTCTCACTGTCAGCATGTCTGAATTTCCCATGCCTGCACCTATAATACATATTTTTTTATCATTGACAAGTTCAAACTTTTCACCAATTATTTTTTTCACTTCTTCAAAAGAAAAACCTTCTTCTTTTGGCCTGCCAACAATAATAACCTTAGTGCCTGTGTTTTTACAAGCATCAAGCTTTTCGTAAAAACCACCTGCTTTGCCAGTTTCCTTGGTTAAAAGATAGTTCGCACCAGATTCTAGAATAATTGCTTCATTCATTTTTACTGAAAATGGTCCTTGCATACAAATAATATTTTGCGGCGAAAACCCAAGTTCTCTACACGCTCTAAGGTTGTCCGAATCAGGCAAAATTCTTACAACAAGTCTTTTTTGAAATTCGTTCACTGCTGTAAATTCCTTTAAATCCTTGCTTCCCGTTGTAATAAGCGCTCTACCGCTAACCGAATTTAAATATCTAACCGCTTCATTTATATTTTCTACATAAATACAGTTTGAATAAGCCCGTTCTTCAAAATTTCTAAGCAGTCTTATGTACTTAATTCCAACTGTATCACATGCTCTTTTAATGTTTTCAGAAACAATCTTCGCAAATGGATGGGTTGCATCTATAACCATTTCCGGCTTTTCTTCCTCAAACTTATCCTTCATATCGCAACACTCAAGTTTTCCACTTTCAACCTGTATAAACTTACCACTTTGCATCAGTTCCTCGCCATATTGGGTTGCAACAAAAACTTTTGTGCTAACTTTTCTGTCCTCAAGATATTGTGCCAATTCACGGCCTTCTGTTGTCCCTGCAAACAACATTAGCTTTTTCATTGTGCACCTCCTTATATTTTGTAGCCC
>JAQVIB010000154.1 GCA_028695945.1 Lachnospiraceae bacterium | reverse complement strand
AGATATAAGATAAAAAATGATTTGAAGAATTAAGAAGAGCTACTGGAATCGTTATTCAGGAGGCAGATAGCAAAATTATAGCATCTACAGTTAAAGCGGAAGTTGCATTCGGCGTAATGAATTTGCAAATTGAAAAAAATGAAGTGTTAAGGCGAACAGAGGAAGCAATTGAGAAAATGGGAATAACAAGACTATCTTCCAGACCGCCACACTATTTAAGCGGTGGTGAAAAACGAAGAGTGGTAATAGCAGATATAATCGCAATGAGGCCTGAGATTTTCATTTTTGACGAACCAGAAGCTTCCCTTGACCCAGAAAACATGGAAGTTTTAGAAAATGTATTGGAAAGCATAGGTAACGAAGGGAAAACTATTCTTATGTCTACCCATGACATGGATTTTGCATTAAAATGGGCAGATAGGGCAATTGTTTTTTCAGAAGGTGAAATAATTGCAGATGATGCTACTGAAAAAATTTTTGCAAATGATGAATTGCTAAAAAGAGCAGGGCTGAAAAAACCCATGATATACCAGATTATGGATGCTGTTGGATATACTGAAAGATTACCTAAGAATATTGATGAGTTGAAAACGCTTTTAAAGGAGAAGTTAAATGAAAAATAAAGGGATATTAGTGGTTAGTTTTGGTACAACCTACAGAGAAAGTATGGAAAAAACTATAGCAGCTGTTGAAAGAAAAATAGAAGAGCGTTACAATGATTATGTTGTTAAAAGAGCTTTTACAAGCAGTATGATTATAAAGAATATTATGGAAAGGGGCGATGTAATAAGCTCTGTTACACAGGCATTGAGGATATTTTTAGCACAAGGAATAACAGAGGTTTACATTCAGCCTACGCACATTATTGCAGGTGAAGAGTACGAAAAGTTAATTAAATTTGCCATGAATTTTAGAGATAGATTTGAGGTTTTGAAAATAGGTAAGCCACTTCTATGTACAATGGAAGACATGTTTTTGGTTGCCGATATTGTTTCCGAAGAAATTAAAATTAATGAGGATGAAGCCTTGGTGTTAATGGGACATGGTACAGAACATCCTGTAAATACAGTGTATGCCGCCATGGATTATATTTTTAAAGAACGTGGGTACAAGAATATATTTATGGGAACGGTAGAGGCGTATCCGTCCCTTGAGAATGTTGCAAAGATGGTAAAAAGAGGCGGTTACAAAAAAGTTGTGCTTTCACCCTTTATGCTTGTTGCAGGCGACCATGCCACAAACGACATGGCTGGTGACGATGAGGAGAGCTGGAAAAAATATTTTGAATCCGTTGGTATGGAAACTAGAATTGTTATGAAAGGTCTTGGCGAATATAAGAAAATACAAGAAATGTACCTAGAGCATATAAGCAGATATTTGCAGATTTAGGAGAAACGAAAATGTCCTTTGAATACTACATTACCCAAAACAACAAACGTCTAAAATGCGGATATACAACAGGAAGTTGTGCGGCAATGGCAGCAAAAGCGGCGTGTATAATGCTTTTAACAGGCAAGCAAGTGGAACAGGTGGATATACCTACGCCAAAAGGCATAGATGTTTGGGCAGATGTTATTGATATTGAAATTTTGCCAGACAGCGTTAGGTGTGCTATAGTTAAAGATGGTGGTGACGATATAGATGCAACCCATGGACTTAAAATATTTACTACTGTTAGAAAATTAGAAAATGGCATTACAATAGACGGTGGAACAGGTGTTGGTCGTGTTACAAAAAAAGGTCTTAATCAGCCAGTGGGTAATGCGGCAATAAACTCTGTGCCAAGAAAAATGATTGAAGAAGAAGTTTTAAAAGTTTGCCAAAGTTTAGATTATACAAAAGGTATAGAAGTCATTATTTCAGTTCCTTTTGGAGAAGAGGTGGCAGAAAAAACTTTTAACCCAAGGTTAGGAATTATTGGTGGAATTTCAATAATTGGCAGTAGTGGCATTGTAGAACCCCAAAGTCTTAAAGCCATAAGGGATACAATTTATGTTGAAATGAAAGTGCTTAGGGAAAACGGCATTAAAGAAATAATTGCAACGCCAGGAAATTATGGAGAAGCATTTATTAAGGGAATGGAAAGCATAAAGGGAATTAACGAAGTTAAGTGTTCTAATTTTATAGGTGATACATTAGACTATGCTGTAGAGTTGGGGTTCAAAAAGCTACTTTTTATCGGTCACATAGGAAAGTTTGTGAAGCTTGCAGGTGGAATTATGAACACTCATTCTTCATTTGCAGATTGCAGAATGGAAATACTTGCGGCACACGGAGCATTGTTTGGTGCGAATGCCAAAGAAATTTTGGAGTGTGTAACAACAGATGAAGTAATTGAGGTTTTGGAAAAAGAAAACACAAGAGAACAGGTAATGCAATCTATTATTAAAAAAGCCGAATACCACGTAGCACAACGAGTGCATAATGAGGTTGGAACAGGTGTGATTATGTTTAGCAATGAATACGGTCTTTTGGCTGTTGGTGAAAATGCCAAAAAGCTTTTAAATGATTTTGGAGGAAGTAATGAGTAGAGGAAAATTTTTTGGAATAGGTGTAGGCCCTGGTGACCCAGAACTTTTAACACTTAAAGCTGTTAGAATAATTGAAAACACAGGTGTTTTGGCTGTACCAAAAACAAAGGACGGTAAAAATGTAGCTTTAGATATTGTTTCAAAGGTTATTGATATAAGTAAAAAAGGGGTTTTATTCCTTGACTTTCCAATGGTGAAAGATAAATCTATTTTGAAAGAGGCACATGAGGAAAATGCAAGTAAAATTGCTGAAATTCTTAATAAAGGTAGCCATGTTGCATTCCTTACATTGGGTGACGTTTCTATATACTCAACTTTTTCATATGTACATAGCAAAATAGTGAAAATGGGTTACGATACAGAAATTTGTGCCGGTGTGCCAAGTTTTTGTGCTGTTGCAGGAAAGCTTAAAATAAGCCTTACATCTATGAAAAAGCCATTACACATAATTCCTGCGGTGCATGGTGATATTGAAAAAACTTTCGAACTTGAGGGAACAAAGGTGTTTATGAAAGCAGGCGGAAGTGTTAAAACTATTGCTAATGAGGCCAAAAACAAAGGATTTAGTGTACTTGGAATATCCAACTGTGGTATGGATAATGAAAGAGAAATCACAGATTTTGAAAGTGATGAATTTGGATATTTTACAACTGTTGTAGTGAAAGAGGGTGAAAAGTAGGAATGGTATATTTTGTTGGTGCAGGAAGTGGTGCGGCAGATTTAATTACTGTAAGAGGACAAAAGTTGCTGCAAAGTGCAGATGTTATCATCTATGCTGGAAGCCTTGTAAATCCTGAATTGCTTGAATACAAAAAAGCTGAATGTGTTGTACATAACAGTGCATTTATGACACTTGAAGAAGTTATAGAGGTTATGAAAAATTCGGAAGAACAAGGAAGAACAACGGTACGTTTGCATACGGGTGACCCTAGTATATATGGTGCAATTAAAGAGCAGTTTGATGAACTTGATAAGCTGAACATTGCATATGAGGTTTGCCCTGGGGTAAGCTCTCTTTTTGGAGCGGCATCTTCCCTAAAATTGGAATATACATTACCTAACGTAAGCCAAACGGTAATTGTAACTCGTATGGAAGGAAGAACGCCAGTGCCAGAAAGTGAACGTATTGAAGTTTTGGCTTCACACGGGGCAACAATGGTCATTTTTTTAAGCACAGGCATGTTGGAAGAATTGTCGCAAAGGCTTATAGAAGGTGGGTATAGTGCAGACACTCCTGCGGCAATTGTATACAAGGCAACATGGGCAGATGAAAAGAAGGTTTATTGCACAGTAGAAACACTGGCACAAAGTGCAAAGAAAGAAAATATAACAAAAACAGCGCTTGTAATTGTTGGCGATGTACTAACAGGTGAAGGAGAAAGGTCTTTGCTTTATCACCCAAACTTTACAACGGAATTTAGGCAGGGGAAATAGATGACAAGGGTAATCAGCTTTACGAAGAATGGCAATAACCTTAACCATATATTATGTGAGAAAATGCAGTTTATTGGATTTTCAGTATTGAAAGATGAAAGATTAGCATTTTCCAGTCTTAAAGAATGGGTGAATGATGGTTTTGAAAAAAAAGAGTGTATGGTGTTTATTGGTGCAGCAGGCATTGCTGTTAGAAGTATTTCGCCGTATGTAAAAGACAAGCTAACCGACCCACCCGTGATTGTAATTGATGAAAAAGGTCAGTTCGTTATTCCTATTTTAAGCGGACATGTTGGTGGAGGAAATGCCGTTGCCAAGGAAATAAGTAACACAATAGGGGCAACGGCAGTTATTACCACAGCGACTGACGTAAATAACTTATTTGCGGTGGATATATTTGCAACTAGAAACAACTTAATAATAAAAGAACGAGAATTGGCAAAAAAAATATCTGCAGAAATTTTAAATGGAAAAGAAATATGTTTCAACAGTGATATAGAATTAAAAGGGAAAGTTCCAGAAGATTTAAATCAAAATGAAAGTGGCAATTTGGGATTTGATATATCAATTTACAAAAGAAATTACTTTAAAGAAACGCTTCATTTAGTACCTAAAGCAGTGATATTGGGTATTGGGTGCAAAAAAGATACTTCTGAGGAAGATATTGAACAAATTGTTTTTAAAACTTTGGAAGAATACAACATTGATATTATATCGGTGGCAGAGGTTGCTACAATTGACATAAAAAAGAATGAAAAAGGTCTCTCTAACTTCTGTAAAAAAATGAATATAAACCTTAGATGTTTTTCGTCAAAAGAGCTTAAAAATGCGAAGGGTAGTTTTACGTCATCCAATTTTGTTAAGCAAACAACTGGTGTGGACAATGTATGCGAAAGGGCTGCGGTTTTGGCTAGTGGAGGAGAATTAATAATAAAAAAAACAACAGGTAACGGTGTAACAGTTGCCGCTGCCATAAAAAGCAGGAGTGTGGAGTTTGAATAAGATATATGTTGTGGGCATTGGCCCTGGTGAATATGAACAGATGACAATAAAGGCAGCAAAATGTCTTGAAAAATGTGATGTAATAGTTGGATATACGGTATATGTAGATTTAATTAAGGAGTATTTTGGTAATGCTAAATTTTTATCTACACCTATGAAACAAGAAAAAGAACGATGTGTTTTGGCTTTTAGTGAGGCACAAAAAGGGCAAAACGTTGCCGTTGTGTGCAGTGGAGATTCTGGAGTATACGG
>JAQVIB010000153.1 GCA_028695945.1 Lachnospiraceae bacterium | reverse complement strand
TGTGCTCTTCCGATCTATTTCTATGCTTGCCACGTTTCCAGGAGTAGGTATTACCCCAACCAATGCCACAACTAGGGCAACAACCGCTACACACTTTGCTGGTGAAATTGTAACTCCAGCGTCCATACCCTTTATAGCAAAGTATGGTATTAAATACCAACAACTGATTTTTAGCATTTGTATTCCTGTAACCATTACAGCCTTAGTTTTATTGTTCAAAATTTTTTTAGTTTCACTTTGCAATGTACTAAGCTTTTTTTCCACCAAACAAAGCTTAGTGGCAAAACGGGTTTTTCCTAAAATTTTATTAAGAAAAAACATAATAAGCCCGTGTGCCTTACTCCACATACAAACTGCCAATATTGCTATAACAATAAGCACTGTAATTCCACAGCCTATAAATATATATTTAAAATATTCACCATAATTCGCTTTAAAAAAGTCAAGGTTAAAAAGCATTGCAATTCTTACGTACAACGCAACTGCAACTTTGTGGAAGCTATAGCTAACCGTAGCAATTCCATAACCAACCTCAGGATTAATATCTTTTTTATTCAAATAATAAATAAGTGCCGCCGCGGAACCCATTCCAAAAGTAAGTGTTCTAAAAACCGATGCATAAAAACTTCCCTCTATTCCTTTTGCAATTGTAAAGTCCTGTTTATAACCTTTTGCTATCTGCCAAATTGCAATTCCGTCCATTACGCAAAACCCTAAAGCACAAAATATTATTGCCGTAACAAAAAACGGACTTATACTTACAAGCTGTACCAGAACACTGTCTATGCCATCACCAAGCATTTTTTTCATTACAAACAGCATAAGCACTGCAAGAAAAATATAACTAACCACCTGCCATATTTTTTTACTGTCCTGTACCATAACCACTCACTATCCTCTTAACACATTATTGGTACTGCAAAAAAGTCAAACCCCAAGAGGTTTTTACCATTGACCCATATAAAAGTTTTTGGTCTTGCTTTTTTCAAAAAGCAAGTGGGTTTGGGCAACGCCCAAGGTATTATATATACAGATTTACATAAGCATATATAAATACTTTTCAAAGTTAATCCCATCGTTGCGGTCAGTTTTATCTTTGTAAGTGTCCTCAATAGCTCTATTTATAAACTTCACTGCCATCTCCACGCCTTGGGCAAGCCCTTTTCCGTTTACCACGTTGCCACACACAACAGAGGCAAGAATATCGCCTGTGCCAGAATAACTTCCGCCAGTAACAGGCGTTTTAACAAAATGAACCTCTTCTCCATCTAGTATTACATTAACTAACAAGTCATTTTCGCCTTCACTGTAATGTATACCTGTAATAACCACTCGCTTAACTCTACCTGTCATAAGCTTTTTCCCAACTTCAACTATTTTATCCAAAAATATTTCACTATT
Source organism: Lachnospiraceae bacterium (assembly GCA_028695945.1). Taxonomy (GTDB): domain Bacteria; phylum Bacillota; class Clostridia; order Lachnospirales; family Anaerotignaceae; genus UBA8514. The sequence continues at coordinate 3,881 of JAQVIB010000153.1, read as the reverse complement.
CTTATATTCCATTATTTCCTGGTAGTTAATACCTGTTAAAATACAGCACTCTGTAAGATTTGGAGTAAGAATGTCTGCTTCAACTGTAAGCTGCTTTATTTTTTCACACAATTTTTCACCAAAATTAGGATATACCTCACCATCGTCGCCCATTACAGGGTCAACTAAAAGAAGGGTATCCTCTTTTCTGAATACCCGTAAAAAATTCAATATCTTATCCACTTGTTTTTCGCTTGGCAAAAATCCTGTATATATACAATCAAAGTTTATGCCCAGTCGTTGCCACTGATATGTGAAATTATCAATTTTGTCTGTAAAATCATCTATATAAAAATCGGGATACCCTGTTTGATTGCTTAGCACTGCCGTTGGCAAAGGATAAACCTGCACCTTCAATGCTGAAAGTATAGGTATTGCCACCGTAAGCGAGCATCTGCCTGCTCCTGACAAATCATTTATTGCCGCAACCTTTTTAAGCATGCCTCTTCACCTCTTAAATTACTTGCTGTTCATTAATAATTAGTCTAAACTGAAGCCCAAGCTTCTCTGCCGCTTTTCTGCAAAGTATCATTCGGTTAAGGAAAATTTCAAAATAATCCATAACAGAACAATAACGGGTGTCTATTGTCATTTTAAGCCTTATAGCCTTTCTGTCCTCCATTACTTTCACGTCTGCTTTATTAACGGAATAGTTTACCCTGTCGTGAATGTCGAAGGAAGTAATATCGGCATTCCTTACTCGGCTTCGCCTAACGTCTGTTTTGTCGCTTAATATAAGTGCCGCTGCAACATGATTCACAGCCACTGCCGTACCTTCATCGTGATTCCCTATTGCCGTTGTTATTGTAGCAATTTCATCTGCATCTGCACCTAAGTTATCCAATATTCTAAAAGCCATTACTGCACCACTTTGGGCATGGTCAATACGGTTTACAAGATTCCCAATGTCGTGCAAATATGCCGCAATCATAGCAAGTTCTACATCTCTCTTTGGATACCCCAAGGATTCCAATATATACTTTGCCGTTTCTGCAACTCTGGTTACATGGGCAAAGCTATGCTCTGTATACCCCAACGCCACCAACGACTCATCTGCCTTACGAATATAAGTATTTATTGCTTCATTGTTTTTTATTTCTTCATATGTCAGCATTCGTTTAAATCTCCTGTATTTTCAAATACAACTCTCATTTGCGTACCCTTATCCTTTTGGCTGTCTACATATATTTTCCCATTGTGGTGCAACGCAATGTGCTTAACAATGGCAAGACCAAGACCGGTTCCACCTGTTTCCTTGCTTCTGCTTCTATCCACACGGTAAAATCTCTCAAATATTCTTTCTTGATGCTCCTTGGATATACCAATTCCGTTATCAATTACCGTAAGAACAACCTTTGTATCACGGGTATTTACCTCTGTCCGAACACGTCCGCCCTCTTTATTATACCTAATAGCATTATCGCAAAGATTGTATACAAGTTCCTCCAGCATCATTTTGTTACCCATAATAACGCCACCGTTTCCGCCAACTGAAATATCCACCTTGCAATTTTCTGCCTTAAGATGAAGCATATCTGCCGTATTTACAGCTATTTTATAAAGGTCAACCTTTTCAAAGCTTTCACAAGGATTAGGCTCGTCAAGCCCACTAAGCTTACGAATATCTCCAATAAGGCCAATAAGTCTGCCTGCTTCGCAGTGTATTTTCCCTGCAAAAACCTTTATATCTCCATCTTGAACCATTCCGTTTTCAATCATTTCAGCATAACCCGTTATACTTGTAAGGGGTGTTTTAAGCTCGTGAGAAACATTTGCAGTAAATTCCTGACGCATTTTTGCACTTTCTGCCTTTTTTACTTGATGTTCTTTTACCGCAAGTGCAAATGGTTCAAGCTCCTTATATGGTACGTCTTTATCAATGTCTTCAATGTTTTCCGCCATTGCCTCAATAGGCCCAACTAAGCTTTTTGTAAGCACTTGGCTAAGTATTACGCTCATCACCATTATCATAAGGCCAATGGCAACCACTGCTGGCATAGCCTGATTATAATCAGAATACATGCCTGCAACCTCCATAGCAACTCTAAGTACATTGCCATCTTCCATAAGTATTGCATAATAGTATGTATTATACCCCAAAGTGTTGCTTTTTCGCATTGTTTCGCCAACACCTGTTGCTCTTGCCTGTACAATTTCATCACGATTTCCGTGATTTTCCATTTTGCTTAAATCAGTATCGCTTTCAAAAAGTACACTGCCATCAGGTGCAACAAGGGTTATACGTATTCCATTGCCGCAATAGGCTTGCAAACCACTATATTCCTGCAAGCTGTTGTAGCCTGCCGCAAGGGTTTTTGCAGTAAGACGAATATCACCTTTAACCTGCTTGTCGAAGGTTTTGTGAAAAACTGTTAACGTAAGTGCGGCTGTAAGTATCATAGACAATATGCCTATCAAAAACAACCTTTCATTAATTTTTTCCTCCACAAAACCGCCTCTTTCTATTCGTCCCTTAAACCATCTATTTTATAACCCACGTTTCTAACAGTTTTAATGTACGCACCACATAATCCTAGCTTTTGCCTAAGGGTTTTTATATGCATATCCACCGTTCTGCTTTCACCTTCATAATCTGTTCCCCAAACAGTATCCATAATTTTATCTCTGGAAAGAACAATTCCTTGGTTTCCCATTAAATACTTCAAAAGTTCATATTCCTTGTAAGTCAGTTCACAAATTTTTCCGTCAGCTGTTACCTGTCTTTTCCTATCGTTAAGAACTATTTCCTCAAATGTAAAAATTTCTTCTCCGCCAATATTATAGCGTCTAAGCACCGCTTTAACACGGGAAATAAACTCCATTATTCCAAAGGGCTTTGTAATATAATCATCAGCACCTCCGTCAAGACCTTTTACCGCATCTATTTCCGATGCTTTTGCGGTAACCATAACTACAGGGATATTTTTTGTTTTGTCGCTTTGCCTAAGCCTTTTAAGAATTTCCAATCCATCCTCGCCAGGCAGCATAATATCCAAAACAACAAGGCTTGGCAGTGCTTTACGGCATTCCTCAAAAAAGCCCTCACTTCCAGAAAATCCAACCACACTAAAACCACTGTTTTTTAACGCATAGCTTTCCATTTCTCTTATGTTAATATCATCCTCAACAATATAAATCATTTCTGCCCTCCTATCTTAGAGCATATTTGGTTTTAAATGCCTCATACTGACCCTCAAAATACTTGTTGTGTGATTCCTTAAGTTCATTAATATATTCATGTGTAGACATACTGTTTTTTGCAATTTCTATAACACATACAGCAATATTGGAACAGTGGTCTGCAACTCTTTCATAGTTAGTAATAATATCACTGAACACAAAACCCATTTCAGTTGTACACTCGCCTTTTTGCAGTCTTTCAATATGTTTTGTTTTAAGGCTGGCTTTAAGCAAGTCAATAACCTGTTCCAATGGTTCAACCTTAGTTGCAAGCTCCACATCGTTGTTTATAAAAACTTCCATAGACATATCCAAAATTTCTCGTAAAGCAGAAGAAATAACCCTAATTTCAGCTTTTGCCTCATCACTAAATATAATGTTCTTGCTATTTATTTCATCTGCTGTTTCCTTAATATTCTGAGCGTGGTCACCAATGCGTTCAAAATCACCTATGCAATGCAAAAGTTTAGAAGTTTGGTTACTGTCCTCTTTGGATAAATCTTTGCTGCTTAACCTAACAAGGTATGTTCCAAGCTTGTCCTCGTAAACATCAATCTTGTCCTCATTTTCAACAATACTTTCAACAAGCTGAGGAGTGTAATTGTCCAAACTCTCAATGGCATCAAATAATGTACTTTTTGCCAACAACGCCATCTTGTCTA
>JAQVIB010000152.1 GCA_028695945.1 Lachnospiraceae bacterium | reverse complement strand
GCTATTGTTGCTGTAAACAAGTGGGATTCAATAGAAAAAGATGACAAAACAATGAACAAGTTCCTTAAAGATATAGGAAATGAACTTGCGTACATGCCCTATGCACCAAGGGTATTTATATCAGCTTTTACAGGGCAAAGAATACCTAAAATGCTGGAAACCATTAAGGTTGTACACGAAAACCATGCATTGCGTATAAGTACTGGTATGCTTAACGATGTACTTATTGAAGCTACATCTATGCAACAGCCACCAAGTGATAAGGGTAAACAACTTAGAATTTACTATGTTACTCAGGTTAGTGTTAAGCCACCTACATTCGTTCTGTTTGTTAACGATAGAGAGCTTATGCATTTTAGCTACAGAAGGTATATTGAAAATCAGTTTAGAGAAGCTTTTGGTTTTGTGGGTACACCTATTCACTTTATTGTAAGAGAGCGTAAAGAAAAGTAAGAGGAGAGTAATATGTTTAGAATTTTATGCTTAGTAATTGGCTATTTTGTTGGGTGTATTCAATCGGCGTTTGTTGTTGGGAAAATTATGCGTGTTGATATAAGAAAGCACGGAAGTGGCAATCTTGGTACAACAAATGCCTTAAGAGTTTTGGGTAAAAGAGCAGGGGCGGTTACCTTTGCCTGTGATATTTTAAAATCTGTAATTTCATTTACAATTTGTTATAAGCTTTTTGGCGGTACAGTTGCAGGTATATATGCCTCTTTTGGTGCGGTTCTTGGGCATGACTTTCCTTTTTATCTTAAATTTAAAGGAGGAAAAGGCATTGCCGCAACCGTAGGTATGGTTGGTGCCCTTAGCGTTGTTTTTAACCCATGGATGGCGTTAGTTACATATGCCATTGGAATTTTTGGGGTTTTGTTTTCAGGTACTGTTTCATTAGGGTCGTTATTGTTTTCAGTTTCTATACCTATTGTACTTTTTTTTATGAAAGCAGAGCAAGAAATGATATTTGTTGCAATAATTATGATGTTCCTTGCTTTTTATAGACATAGAGAGAATATTGTTAGGCTTAAAAATGGAACTGAAAATAGACTTTTTGGTAAAAATAATAAAGATAATGTAGTTAAATAAGCATTGGGAGGTTTTCCGCATGAAAAAAATAACTGTTATTGGTTCAGGCAGTTGGGGAACAGCTTTGGGGGTTATGTTAGATAAATATGGTCATGATGTAACAATTTGGAGTTGGAAAGAGGAAGAGGCACAGCGTATACGTGCTGACCACGAGCATAAAGAATATCTTCCTGGTATTGAAATACGTGAAAGTATAAAAATTATAACAGATCCTAAAACAGCTGTTGAAGATGCAGAAATTGTTATTACTGCCATACCTTCAAAATTTGTTAGGGTTAACATGGAAAAGTTTGCTCCACTATTAAAAAAAGAGCAAGTAATTGTAAATGTTGCCAAGGGTCTTGAGGATCATAGTCTTTTAAGGCTTTCACAGGTGATTGAAGAATGTATTCCACAGTGTAATGTTTGTACACTTGTAGGGCCTAGCCACGCTGAAGAGGTTGGACGTGATATTCCAACGGCGTGTGCAATAAGCTGTAAAGATATGAAAGTTGCACAGATGGTGCAAGATGAGTTTATGAATCCAAGATTTCGATTATATACCAACACCGATGTAATTGGTATGGAGTTGGGTGCGGCACTTAAAAATGTAATTGCACTGGCGGCAGGAATGAGTGATGGACTTGGTTTTGGAGATAACACAAAAGCCGCTTTAATGACAAGAGGAATGGCAGAAATAAGCAGACTTGGGGTTGCTATGGGTGGTAAAGCCGATACCTTCATGGGGCTTAGCGGTATAGGCGACCTTATTGTTACTTGCACAAGTATGCACTCAAGAAACAGACGTGCAGGCATTATGCTTGGCGAGGGAAAAAGTCTTGATGAAACCCTTGAGTCGGTTCATATGGTAGTTGAAGGTGTTAACACTGCACAAGCGGCTTACGACCTTGCAAAAAAGTATAATGTGGAAATGCCAATAACAAAAGAAATTAACGAGGTACTGTTTGGTGGAAAAGACGCACGAGATGCAGTAATTGATTTAATGATGCGTGACGGAAAGCCTGAGCATGTGCATAGATGATTAAAAGACCTTGGGCGTTGCCCAAACTAGAACTATAACAAACCTTGGGCGTTGCCCAAACCTACTTGCTTTTTGAAAAAAGCAAGGCAAAAACTTTATTAAAACCGCATATTTATGCGGTTTTTTTGTTGAATAAAATGGATTTTGTTTCTAAGTTCTTTCATAGAATTACAAAAAAGCCCAAAAAACCAAAAACTACACCTATTATTGCACCCCAAATTACATCCCGTGGATAGTGAACACCTGTAAGTACACGGGTACAGCAAATTACTAGGCTTAATAAACCTGTTATAATGCCAAGTGTTGGGTGAACATAATATACGGCAATAGCTATTATAACCGAACTTGAAGCATGTCGGCTTGGGCATCCGCGTCCAGCGGAGTGAGGCAAAAGAGAGTTAAAGTTTAGTTCTTCAAAAGGGCGTTTAAGGTTAAGACAGTTACGGATAATGGTAACAGAGAAAAACGTAATCCAAGGTATGAGGGCAACCCAAACTATCTTAATGTCAGGTTTTATTGCAAGGTATGCCAAAGTAAAATAAAAAATCCATGTAATAACCTTTGGAGCATATGTATCCAAAAATAGAACAGCCCTTTTAAGGCTGTTTTTTTTGTTGATATAATTAATTAGATTTACAATATAATGATTTTTAGACATAAAAGCTTCCTTCCTGTATAAGTATTTTTTTATTATAAAACAAATGGTAACAAAATTAAAGTGCTAATTATATACTAATAATGACTACCTGCAAGAAGGAGGCAGAATTAATGGCGGAGGAAGCAAGGTTATCTGCTGTGCCGTTGCGTACAGGATGTGTAGTTAAATTTGTGGAGGGAAATGTAGAGGAGAGGATACGTTTTTTTGATCTTGGATTTTCACCAAGCAGCGTAATTGTACCTTTATATAAGGCGTTATGCGGCGGAACTACGGCATTTTTAGTTAAAGGTACTCTTATAGCTCTAAGAAAAGAGGAAGCAGATAAAATTTTCATAATGGAGATACTTAGGGAGGCCGAAAATGAAAGATGAATATGTAGTTGCTCTTGCAGGTAATCCCAATACAGGCAAAAGCACAGTATTTAATGCTTTTACAGGGCTTAATCAACATACAGGCAATTGGTCGGGAAAAACCGTTGTAAACGCCGAGGGTTCATTTAAGGCACAGGGTATTTCTTTTAAAATGGTGGATTTACCTGGGGTATATTCACTGTTAAGCGATAGTGCTGAAGAACGTGCGGCTAAAGAGTTTATTTGCAGCAAGCAGGCGGATATTGTATTAGTTGTTGCCGATGAAACTTGTTTGGAAAGAAATTTGAACCTATGTATACAAATTTGTGAACTTACCCACAACGTTATATTATGCCTAAACCTTATAGATGAAGCAAGAAAAAAAGGAATTGTTGTAGACACTATGCTTCTTTCGAATTTGCTTGGAATACCTGTTATTGAAACCTGTGCAAGAAGTGGAAGTGGCATAGAAGAAATTAAGCAAACTATGGTTAAAATTGCAAAGGAAGAAACAATGTGTGTTCCAATTAAAACTAATCTTGATGGAATGGATTTTGAAAAAAGCTGTATTGAAACATTGAAAAGAGCGGAAGCAATTGCAAATGCAGTAGTTAGTAATGGAAATAAAAGAAATTTTGAATCAGTGGCAGATAGCATAGTGCTGTCTAAAAAATTTGGCATCCCAATAATGCTTTTACTTCTTGGACTTATTTTTTGGATAACAATTGTTGGGGCAAATTATCCATCATCCTTATTAATGAATTTATTCGCCACGGCAGAGGAAAAATTAAAAATATTGCTTGCACCTACCCCAAACTGGGTAAAGGGAATAATTGCAGAAGGCATGTTTAAAACGGCGGCTTGGGTAGTGGCGGTAATGCTTCCGCCCATGGCAATATTTTTTCCTCTATTTACCTTTTTGGAGGATGTTGGATTTTTACCACGAATAGCATTTAATTTAGATGGATTGTTTAAAAAGGCAGATGCACACGGTAAACAAGTGCTTACAATGATGATGGGTTTCGGGTGCAATGCAGCTGGTGTTACTGCTGCAAGAATAATTGAAACACCAAGAGAGCGTCTTATAGCTATACTTACAAACAATTTTGTGCCATGTAACGGACGGTTTCCTACTATTATACTTCTTGTAAGCATATTTATAGCTGGCGGAACAAGTAATTCTTTCATTGCAGGAGCAATAGTACTTTTGCTTATAATAGTATCAGTTTGTGTAACATTACTTTGTTCAAAAATATTATCTAAAACAATATTAAAAGGTGAACCATCGGCTTTTGTGTTGGAACTTCCACCATATCGCAGACCTCAGTTTTTACAGATACTTGTTCGTAGTATGTTGGACAGAACACTGTTTGTGCTGGGGCGTGCGGTAACGGTGGCAGTGCCAGCAGGTGCGGTAATTTGGATTATGCAAAACGTAACAATTGGTGGCAGTTCATTGCTGCTTTGGTTCTCAAACTTTATGAATCCTTTAGGTATTATAATGGGGATGAATGGTATAATTTTGGCGGCATTTGTGCTAGGCATACCTGCCAACGAGATTGTACTACCAATCCTGCTTATGTATTATAGTAATGGCACAGCATTAATGGATATTTCAACTCATGCAGAAATGTTCACAATATTTAGCCAAAATGGATGGACTTTAGTAACAGCACTTTGCGTAACAATGTTTTCTCTTAATCATTTTCCATGTGCCACCACTCTTATGACTATTAAAAAAGAAACAGGAAGTATAAAGTGGACAGCAGTTGCTTTTATTCTGCCCACAGTTGTTGGAATGGTAATTTGCACAATAATAAATGCACTATACCACATAATAGGTATGTTTTTGTAAAAGACGGCTAAATGCCGTCTTTTTTTCTTTACTTTTCAACCTTAAAAAACTATACTGTTACAATAACCTTATTGTAGCTATAATGAGAGGTACTATATGGACAAGATACTTACAGATATAAATAAAAATGAGGTGCTTAAATACCTTGGTTATAAGGGCGGGGAAATTGATGATACAACTTCCTCAATGATTAGTGTAGCAATGGAAAAAGTTTTAAAAACAGCAGTTCCAAGGTATACTTATAAAGTGCTTGATATAGAAAAAACAAATGGAATTGCACTAAAAGGGACTATGTTTATGCCAAAGGGACAAGATATCTCTGAACTTCTT
>JAQVIB010000151.1 GCA_028695945.1 Lachnospiraceae bacterium | reverse complement strand
AGTTTTACTTAAGAAAGCTTGTAAGATTGAATCTGGCTCAAGTGTTCCTAACAAAACTAAAGTTGCTAAGATTTCTAAAGCAGAAGTTATGAAAATAGCTGAGCTTAAAATGCCTGATCTTAACGCTGCAACAATCGATACTGCTTTCAGTATGATTTGCGGAACAGCAAGAAGTATGGGTATCGTTGTTGAAGATTAATTGACAGATTTTCAAAATTTAGTCTGTCATATTGGTGGGAGGGACAATTCTCCCGATATTACCACATAAGGAGGTCACGAAAGTGAAAAGAGGAAAGAAATATTTAGAAAAAGTTAAACTTGTAGATTCTTCAGTTCTTTATGATTCTAAAGAAGCTATAGATTTAGTTCAGCAGACAACAGTTGCTAAATTTGATGAAACTGTTGAAGCACATATCCGTTTGGGCGTTGACAGCAGACATGCTGATCAGCAGGTTCGTGGTGCCGTTGTACTTCCACACGGTACAGGTAAAACAGTTCGTGTTTTAGTTTTTGCTAAGGGTGATAAGGCTGAAGAAGCTTTAGCAGCTGGTGCAGATTTTGTTGGAGCAGAGGATTTAATTCCTAAAATTCAGAACGACAACTGGTTTGGTTTTGACGTTGTTGTTGCAACACCTGACATGATGGGCGTTGTTGGTCGTCTTGGCCGTGTACTTGGCCCTAAAGGCTTAATGCCTAACCCTAAGGCTGGTACAGTAACTATGGATGTTACTAAGGCTGTTAACGATATTAAGGCAGGTAAAATTGAATACCGTCTTGACAAAACAAGCATTATCCATGTTCCAATTGGTAAAGTATCTTTTGGTTCAGATAAATTATCAGAAAACTTCCAAACTCTTATGAGTGCAATTATAAAAGCAAAACCAACAGCTGCTAAAGGTCAGTACCTTAAGAGCGTAGTTGTTGCTACAACAATGGGCCCTGGTATTAAGCTTAACACAGCTAAAATTGCTGAGTAATTCTTTGACTTGCAGTGGTGAATTTAAAATATAGTTGACAATTTTTTAATTGTATGGTACTATCATAAAGTTAGTTTAACACTGCCTGAGACAGTAGGTGCATTTAGCGTAAAAGCATAGCTTGCCTACCGAGGATTATTAAAGTTTTGACTTTTAACCTCTTTGTCTTTTGGCAAAGAGGTTTTTTTATAAGATACTATAAGGAGGTGTAAGGATGGCAAAAATAGAACAAAAACAAGTTATTGTTGATGAAATTAAAGATAAACTTTCAAAGGCTGCATCCGTAGTAGTTGTTGATGCCAGAGGCTTAACAGTGGAAGAGGACACAAAGCTTAGAAAGAGTTTAAGAACTGCCGGCGTTGATTACAAAGTATACAAGAACACAATGGTTACATTGGCTGTTAAAGGTACTGAATTTGAAGGTCTTTCAGCTTATCTTGAAGGTCCTAGTGCATTTGCATTTAGCTATGATGATGCTACTACAGCAGCTGGTATTTTAAATACAGCAGCAAAAGACCTTAAAAACCTTGAGTTTAAGGCGGGCGTTATTGAAAAGGTTGTTTATGATGCTAATGGTATGAAAGCTGTTGCTGGTATTCCTTCAAAAGGAGTTCTTCTTTCAAAACTTCTTGGAAGCTTCAAATCACCTATGTCTTCATTTGCTCGTGTTATTAAACAGATTGCAGAAAAAGATGGTTCAGCAGTTGCTGAATAAGATATGTTTGGTTACTATTTTAAATTAAAATTATTCGGAGGTGCTTATAATGGCAAAATTATCAATTGAAGAAATTATCGCAGCTGTAAAAGAGCTTACAGTTATTGAACTTAACGACTTAGTTAAAGCAGCAGAGGAAGAATTCGGCGTTTCAGCAGCAGCAGGCGTTGCAGTAGTAGCAGCAGGTGGCGGCGAAGCGGCAGAAGAAAAAACAGAGTTTGATGTTGAATTAACATCAGCTGGTTCTGAAAAAATTAAAGTTATCAAGGTAGTTAGAGAAATCACAGGTCTTGGCTTAAAAGAAGCTAAAGAAGCTGTTGATGGTGCTCCTAAAATCATTAAAGAAGCTGCTTCTAAAGAAGATGCTGATGCTATCAAAGCTAAGCTTGAAGAAGTTGGCGCAAGCGTAACATTGAAGTAAGATTTATTTTATTTATTAAACCCGTAAACCATTGTGTTTGCGGGTTTTTTGTTGCACTTTTACATGGAGGTACAAGTTTAGGGATATTTTTGTGTTATATAAAACGTACTGGAATAAAATGTTAAAAATTAGGTAAGAAGGTAGTCAGTTTTTTTTAAGAATTTGCATGTATAATAAATGTAAGTAAAGCTTATTATTTATTATTAATTGATGAGGTGGAAAAATGAAGGTCACAAAAAGGAAAGTAATTATAGGTGTAATTGTAGTTGGTATAGCTATTGGTGTTGGGGTCCGTTTTAAGACAAAAGACGCATCGGCAAACGCAGGTGTAATGGTAAGCACAAAGGCAGTTGAGGTGAAAGAAATTGAAGAACTTCTATCTTTAAAGGCCCCTTTAGAAGGTACAGAGAGTGTTGAAGTTGTAAGTAAAATGCATTCCAAAATACTATCAATAGATGTGAAAGAAGGAGACTTGGTTAAGAAAGGGCAGGTTTTGGCGGTTTTGGACACTTCAACTTTGAACGATGAAATTTCAAAACTTAATGATGAACTTGAACTTATGAAAATAGAAAACTCTCAAACGGATGCAGATAAGAAGATATCCTTGGATTTGGCCAAAGCAAAATTGCAGAACAGCCTTGAAGAAGATCAGCGAAACTATGAATTTGCATTAGAAAAACTTGAGGATGCAAAAAAAGATTATGAAAATATGAGTGCTCTTAATAAAGCTGGGGCCGCTAGCAAAGATGAGTTGGATTCTGCGATGATGAAAATGAATGAGGCACAGAACGATGTAGATAAGTTTAACGTTGAAAATGGAAAAGTAGTTGCAAAAGATTCAGACTTGCTTGACATAAGCAGTACGGAATTATCTACTTCCCGTGCGGCAAGAGTTAAGAAGATTGAAATTGCAAAAAAAGATTTACAAAGAAAAAAGAAAGACCTTGAAGATTGTAAAATTAAAAGTACTATTGACGGAACGGTAACAAGGGTAAACTGCAAGGTTGGACGTTTTGCTGATGAGGTGGATAATAATACCAGTAAGCCTTTGTTTGTAATTGAAAATATTGATAACCTTAAAATGATGGTAAATGTAAGTGAGTATGATATTGACAAAGTTGCTGTTGGTCAACTTGTTAAAATAAATGCTGATATTTTAAAGGGTGAAGAGGCAGAAGGAGTTGTTTCTAGAATTTCACCTACAGGCGAGGCAAAAAACCAAAGTACTGAGCGTGTTATTCCTATACAAGTTGATGTTAAAACTGGGTATGATAAGCTTATTGCTGGTATAAATGCCAATGCTAAAATACAGGTTGCTAAAGCAGACAATGCTAAGGTTATACCTATAGAAGCGCTTAAGGATAACAATGATGGTACATATTGTGTATTAAGAGTTAATGCGGAAAATTTACTTGAAAAAGTAACTGTTGTGCCTGGTATTGAGGATGCTCTAGAGATACAGGTAATTAGTGAAGGCCTTAACGAAGGCGATAAAATAGTTCTTAATCCAGATGACACCATGACAGAAGGTATGAGTGTTATGGTGGCTAACCCAGAAGAGGCCGAAACAGAAGGAACGGGCGTGATGGCTAATGAGTGAAATAATTAAAATATCTGAATTAAATAAAATTTACGCCACGGGCGAGGTTCAGGTTCATGCATTAAAAAACATAAACATTAGCATAGAAGAAGGAGAATATGTAGCAATAATGGGTAAATCGGGTTCGGGTAAATCTACGTTGATGAATATTCTTGGATGTCTTGATAAACCTTCATCTGGAATTTATGAGCTGGATGGAATAAATATTGCTGACCAAAGTGAGCGACAGCTTTCTTATGTAAGAAACAAAAAAATTGGCTTTGTATTTCAATCTTTTAATCTTATTCCAAGAACATCTGCTATGAAAAACGTTGAACTTCCCATGATTTATGGGAAAATGAATGCAAAAGAAAGGCGACAGAGAGCAAAAGAATTATTGGAAAAGGTTGATTTAGGCGATAGACTTGAGCATATGCCAAATGAAATTTCTGGAGGGCAGAAGCAGAGAATTGCTATTGCAAGGGCATTGGCAAACAAGCCAGCAATACTTTTGGCCGATGAACCGACAGGAAATCTTGATTCAAAATCTTCAGTTGAGATTATGAATTTATTTACGGAGCTCAATAACGAAGGAGTTACCGTGATTGTAGTTACCCATGAAGATGATATAGCGGAATTTACAAAACGTGTTATAACATTTAAGGACGGATGTGTAATTGAGGACAGAAGGGTGGTCAAATAATGCTTATTTTTGAAAACATTAAGTTGGCACTTTCTGCCATACGAATTAATAAAATGAGGTCTTTTCTTACCATGCTTGGTATGATAATAGGCATAAGTTCGGTTATTTCCATCGTATCCCTTGGTGACACAATGCGAAGCCTTATAGCAGATGAATATAAAAATTTTGGTTCAAACTTGGCGGCCTCATATATTATGTCATCTAATGATTATTATGGTGATAATGAATTGTATACCTTTGAAGACATTGATAAAATTAAGGAGACATTTGGTGACCAAATTGCTTACATAGGTTCTGGAAGTAGTACAACAGCAAAGATAAAAAATAGCAGAACCATACTGGATGCTAGCCTTGAAGGGCTTTCGGAAAATCCAGAAGTATATAAAAAGTTGGAAATAGTATATGGTAGAATGTTTTCTAACCAAGATATTACTAAAAAAAGGCAATATATAATAATTGAGGATAAAACAGCAAAAAAACTTTTTGGAAACGAAAATGCAGTTGGAAAAATATTGCGTGCACAGGTTGACCAAGAATTAATGGAACTTACTGTTACAGGTGTTTATAAAAACACTGACTCAGCATTGAGAAAACTTATAGGTGGAAGTAGTAAGAGAGAGAGGGCATACGTACCAGAAACAATTATTACTTCGCCAGATGGACAATTTTGGTCTATTTATATATCAACTGCAGATGGTGTTGACATGAATCAGTTTAGAACTAGTTTTCAAAAGTACATTTCTAAAATTAAAAATGTTGAGCCACAAAATGTGCAATACGAAACGGCACAAGAAGAAATGGCTTCAATTGATGGAATGATGAAAATTTTATAATTGATTTTAGGTGCTATTGCGGCAATATCTTTAGTTGTAGGCGGTATCGGAATTATGAATATTATGATGGTTCCGG
>JAQVIB010000150.1 GCA_028695945.1 Lachnospiraceae bacterium | reverse complement strand
GGCCGCTGCCCTCTATGGTGGGAAATATTTCCGCATATGTAATAACCATGATTCTAGCCTCAACAGCAGAGCTTGCAATGAGCGGAACTGTATTAAAGCAATTATTTTTCCAGTCAGTGGATACACGAATAATTTCCATTGGAATTTTAATTTTGTTTTTCGTTGTAAACTGTTTTGGTGTAGAATTGTTTGCAAAATTTCAAAATATAGTTGTTGTATTGCTTATAGGTTCTATGATAATTTTAGGCTTTTTAGGTGCATTTGGTTTAGGAACAGGTGAAGTTATTTCTGCATCAGAGCAAGTTGCTCCCGCTGTGCAAGGGCCTGCAAATGTAATGACCTTAGCTGCCATCGCCTTTTGGCTTTATATTGGCGTTGAATTTGTTATTCCTGTTGCAAAAGATATGAAAAATCCTAAGAAAGATGTTTTGCTGGCTATGATTATTGGTCTTGTATTGTTATTTGTTGTGCAAGCACTTCTTGGCTATGGTATGACAAAATATGTGTCTTTAGACATTTTGGCGGCAGACCCTTCGGGAACACCACATATGACCTATGCTTATAATCTTTTAGGCAATTTCGGAAAGTATTGGATGGGCTTTGTTACAATTTTAGCCGCTGTAAGCACAATGAATACTGTTTACGTTTCAACCTCCAAAATATTGGAAGGTATGGCACAAGAAGGAATGCTTCCAAAGATATTTGCTAAAACAAATAAACATAATGCCGCCGTTTATGGATTAATGATGATGGGTATATGTGACGGAGCATTATTAATTTCGGATATTGCAAACTCACAAGGTATTATATTAATTATACTTGCCGCTTCTTGCTTCTGGCTTGTAACATATTGTATGATTCATTTAACGGTACTTATTTTAAGAAAAAGATACCCAAATGCACCAAGAAACAAAAAATTAATGTTTTCTGGCATACCACAAATTATTGGCTTAATGGGTAATGTTTATATGATTTGGAACATATCCTCTGGAGATACAAGAATTAAAATATTTGAAATTTTTGCACTTCTTATGGTAATATTGGTTGCATATTCCACAGTTTGGGTATGCTTTGTTATGAAAGCAAGACCCTTTGAACCTGTTGATATGGATTTAATTAACGGTGAAGAAAAAGGATTTATGGATATGGTTGTTGCAAGCCAAAATATGAAAGTTGAAAGTGAGTATTAATTAATGGTGTAAGAAATATAAACCAACCTAAAATTTTATAAACACACTTGACAAACGTGGCAAAGGTTATATAATAAATTATATTTATGTTATAACACTATGCAAAGAGGCGAACAATACCTCTTTGCATTTTTTTGTTTGCAGAGGAGAGTGGTTTATTTATGAAAGAGTCATTGGTATTAAAAACTATGCAGCCTTATTTCGTACTGGGAACAACTTCTTTTGCCCAACGCATTGTTTTTGAAAGCGGAATATCCCATTTTTTTCAGTTTACAATTGAAGATGAACAAGAGGTTTTTTTAATACCCGATGGCTGTGTTAATTTTATTTTTGCATATAATTCGGAAGAAATGAACGCATACGTAATTAGAAGTTACTTGAAAAAAACCACATTCAAAGCTAAAAAAGGAATAACCTATTTTGGTGCAAGGCTTCTGCCTGGAGAATGCCCGTTATTTTTGGCAAAAGACATTGCAAACAACTGTGTAGACCTGCAACAGGTTTCTGGTATGGCTAGTTTATATAATGCAATGAAAAAAACAGAAGGTTTTGACAATAAAATTCTAAAATTTTTCCAGGAGTACAGCCGAATAACCCATAGAATACAAAAAAAAGAGACTTCCCAAAAATTATTTCAAACAGCAAAGAATATTATAATAGAAGAACAAGGTTCAATTAAAGTAAAGGATTTAGAGGAAATAACCAAGTATTCCTCAAGATATATTAGCAAAATATTTTCAGAAGAATTGGGAATGAGCACAAAGCAATTTTGCGATATTGTAAAATTCCAAACTATATTGTTTAGAATGAAACAAGGGGAAGTAAAAAACCTAACCTCTTTGGCAATGGACTTTCAGTATTTTGACCAATCTCACTTTAACCATGAATTTAAGAATTTCTTAGGAATATCGCCAAAGCTTTGCTATAACATGATTACCAATAGCACTTATGAAAATAAAATAATTAATTGCTAAAAAATAAAATGGGCATAACAAGAAGTAGTTTTACCCCCTTGCCATGCCCTTTTCTCTTTGCCTTTTATCCTACAAAGACTGTTTTATTCATACAATCAACTTGTACTTCAAATCCATTATATCAAACAAGTCATACTTTGTGAATAACAAAGTATTTCTCTTTTAATTCGCTGAAACAACTCCTACCTTTACGATTTTACCAAAAATAAATCGAACTAAAGGCCCTACAAAAAATATCTGTGCAAAAAACGCCATAGGGAAATTAAAGACTGTGGTTTGAAGCCACACTGCAAAAATTTGATTTCCGGCATTTTTAAACAAAATCGTAGCAGCCAAACTGATTAAAGGGCACATAAACGCAACAGAGATAGACGAAATGGCCAGCACCAGCATAAATGGATGATTTTTTTTCATATCTACTATTGCAAAAGCTTTTTTTGTGGCAATATGGGCCACTATGAAAAAATCTAAAATGAAGGCAATGGGTCCCATTAAAATTAGTTCGTGAAAAGCCTCTAAGAATACATGGTTCCATAACCCACCAATATTAAGGGCAATGTTGTAGCAAATCATGGTGTACACCATGGTAATAACCATTAAAATTGTAAAAATAAATTCCTGTAACTTTGTTTTTGGCATAAAAAAATCCTCCTAAATGATTAATAAACAACAATATGTGTTGTTCGTTAATCATTCAGAAGAATGTACGTTTCCAATATCACACCATATTTGTAACTATGGTAGTATAACATGGTTAGCCTACACAGTCAATAATTTTTATTTTTTGCATATTTATCTAAATGGTTACATAAAATTAATCTTTGAAAAATCTATATTTCCATTTTCATCAACCATTGTTTCATCTGCATGTACATATTCCACCCTACCAATAAACATCTCATGTGAACCAGTAACAATTGAGTCCACAACTGTGCATTCTATATTAACTGGGCAGTCCGCTAAAATAGGTGCATTTACAACTTTGCCATCTTCAACTTTAACATTCATTTCTTTTAATTTGTCAGCATCCCTCTTACTTACTTTTCCTAAGTAATCGAAGGTTTTCTGATAATTTTTATCCGCAAGGTTTACAACAAAACACCCTGATTCCTTAATCATCTTGTAAGAGTATCTTGTAGGTACAATTCCAACCATAACCATAGGCGGTGCATAGCTGCAATTACCACAATAACCAACCACTAACGCATTGTCCTCTCCATCTAAACCTCGGCATGAAACCAAAACTTTTGGTGAAGGCTGTAACGCACCCTTCTTATTTGCTTCTTTATTTCGCATAACATTTCCTCCTTTTTTATTTTTTTCAGTTAGTATTTTATAAATTACCAACTAAATTTTTTATTAACCCACTAAATAAATTTTCTAAGTAAACGCTGATTAATTCAAATATGGAAAAAGAAATTTAGATTTAGCGACAAGATTTTTTGATAACATTAAATCTGCGTTTCTCTAATCTTTTTTAACGCTATGTATCCCCTCTATTTTCATAGAAATAATATTATTCTGTCTCTTTTGACATTTCTGATAAACGTTCCTTTACGTGCTTTAACTGACTTTCTAACAATGTTTCTTGCTGGCTTAAAAAGGCTTTTTCATCAATTCCAAATTTTCCTTTTAAAAAGTTTTTCCTGCAAAATCCTGAAAGTCCTGCAACCGAGAGTTGTCCTTTGTTGCCTCTTCTATTCCCACATCTATTTCCACCATAATTAGCCACCTGATTGCTATTAACATCAAGTGTAGTATTGCAATAACCAACACCTCTGCCAGTTTTCGCTCCCATCCCAATAGGGCCTGTTCCATCTCTTCTTGGCATAAACCTCAACTTCCTTTCTTTTTCTTCTATAATATAACCTAAGAACTATTTATAGCATATGCTCATTATTATAATAAACCCATTATGGGCATATGTCAATAACTTTTTTGGTTTTTTATTCTTTTTACTTAAAAGAATACTTAACAAGGTAAATATTCTCCTTCTTAACATAAAAAAACCATGCTTTTCAACATGGCTTTCCGTTAGTGTTTTCTAAATGGCAAACATTGTTTTGTCACCCATCAGCTCAAACTCGTATAACATTTTTTCAACTTTATTTTCTTTAAACACCATAATGTCGTGGAATTCATTCTGGTCATTGTTGTAGCTAATATTAATAAGCAGGTTAAAAGATTTTTCAGACTGCCCAAGCTTCATTAGTTCACAATTAAAATCCTTTGCATTTTCTATTTCGTATTTAGGATTCCTCATAATTAAAGCTGTTTCACAGCAAGCAACAATATAGTCGGAAAGAGGCTCGTTTTCTTCTAATTCAGTAGGAAATTCTACATAGAACTTACCGCTTTCTAACCCTTGAAATATTTCTTTTTCATTAAGTTCATTTAGATATTTTGAGGAAATAACTAATCTTATAATAAATTTTTCCATAAGTCACCTCGTTTAATTCGTTAACTGCACCCACTGCAAGCGGAACAATCTGTACACGTATTTTCAAATTGATACCCTTCATTATAAGCAGAGGAAATATTATAATCCGCATAAGCATAACATTTTTTACATTTATCGCTGTCGGTTACTTCTATTTTTTCTTCACAAAATTCTATTGAAATAGGCACTATTACATACTTATCAAGTTCAAGCATACTAGGTTTTTTCATGGCTTTTACTTCTGTTATTTTTCCGTTTTTATCCTTAATTTCTATGTAGGAAGCAACTGTTACTACTTTTTTGATGCTTCCGTCCTCATTAAATTTTAAGGAATTATCGTCACCATGTATCCCCATAGGGTCGTTATTATATGCAAAAATAACTCCTATTGGTGTTTTCACTACATTATGAATTGACGGCTCTAAGGACTTTATCTGCCCACTTTCATAAAATGAAATTCCTATTCTGGCTTTATACTCCACTTCATTGTTAACTACCGTTACTGTTTCACCGCTGTATAAGGAAACGCTTTTTATTCCTCCGCTAATGTAAAAGCAAATACACGAAATTTTATTTTCCACATGCACCATAGGTGTATCAATTATAATGTTTTTTGCTAATTTTTTTTCTTCCTCTTCAGACCAAAAACCGCTTATTTGACCAAACAAAGGAAACAGCCTATGGATTGCTCCATTTTCGTAAAAAGTAACTAATTCTGCTT
>JAQVIB010000149.1 GCA_028695945.1 Lachnospiraceae bacterium | reverse complement strand
CCATAAAGTTTTGCTTGCTCTTTCCGAAAATATTGGCAAACGACTGCGTTATCACGGGCAATTTACTAATAGCATCTCTGTAACAGTTAAAACTAATGAATTCAAGGTATATTCACACCAAAAACAGCTAAATGGGTCAACCGACTGTACAAACACTATATATTATACCGCTACTAAAATTTTTGATGCCATGTGGAAAAAAGAGCCTTTACGTCATCTTGGTGTCTCTGCTGATAAACTTAGTTATGATTGCTTTTATCAAATATCTTTTACAGAAGAAAACCGTGAAAAACAACGTAAAGCTGATGCGGCTATAGACACAATTACCCAAAAATTTGGTTCTAGTTCTATAAAGCGTTGTGTTCTCTTGGATAATAAAATAAGAGTAGCAAAGGGAAGTACCTTTTCTAAGGACAAAAGCAATTTCTAAAATTTACAGTAAAAACCCGACCTTTTGTTTCACAAGGTCGGGTTAATATAAAAATTTTTCTGTTCAATTTTTTCCAAATTAGCTATATTCATCAACTCTTCTGTGGCATTCCTAAAATCCCGTATCATCCAGTGTGGTAAGTTCATTTCTTGCATTTCATTTAAAGTAAGCCAGTAAAATCTATCGTGTTCATTGCTTAAAGCAACATCACCATCTGTATATTGGCATATGTATGTAAGTATAACAAGATGCAGTGCTGTTCTAATAGCATCGTATGCATTCATAAGTTTTATAAGCCGAACCTTTATAGATGTTTCCTCCTTAACTTCACGAAACAACGCTCTTTCCGTTGTTTCAAAAAAATGTACTCCTCCTCCTGGTAAATCCCATGCTTCATGTTTATTAAGTATACTGCTTTCTATTTCCTCTGGAGAACGATGAAGTACAAGAAATCGGTCTTCTTTTATAATTATAGCCTTTACAGCAAAGGCAAAGTCCCTTTTCAATAGCCTTCACCCGTTACCTTTCGGTTGCTTCTGCAAGTAGCTTATTTAGGTCATCTTCATTAAAAGCATAGTCTTTATTGCAAAAATGGCATTTCAGGTTTGCTTTTTTATCCTCTTCAATAATTTTTGTAAGCTCTTTTGCACCAATGGATATAAGTGCTTTTTCAACACGTTCCCTTGTACAACTGCAATAAAATTCCATTGGCATTTTGTCCGTAATTTTTACTCCTAAATTGCCTAAAATCATATCCAAAATCTCTTCGGCAGTTTTGCCCATATCCATAAGGTCTGTAATATATGGTGTTCTTGCAATATTTTGCTCAAGTGCATCTATAACGGTTTCAGGTGCATCAGGCATAAGCTGAATTATAAATCCACCTGCCTGCCTTACAGTTTCGTCTACATCAATAAGAACACCCAGTCCAACTGCTGATGGCGTCTGCTCGCTTTTTGCATAATAATAGGTTAAATCCTCAGCAATTTCACCACTTATAAGTTCAATTTGACCTGCATAAGGTTCTTTTAAACCAATGTCTTTAATTACTGTAAGTGTGCCTGCACCAACTGCCCCACCAACGTCCAGCTTTCCTGGATATTGCTCTGCAAAACTGCATTCTGGATTAAATGCATAGCCCTTTACCCTGCCTTTGCTGTCACTTGTGGCAATTATTCCTTGTATTTCACCTTCACACCTTATCTGTAATGTAATTAAATCTTTTTCGTTTTTAAGGGTTGTACCAATAATTGCTGCCGCTGTTAACAACCTGCCTAATGCCGCTGTGGCTACTGGCGTTGTATTGTGTAATTTTCTTGCTGTTTCTACTGTATTTTTGCTTGTAGCAGCAAAGGCACGTATAGCTCCGTCTGCCGCAGTTGCTCTTAAAATATAATCTTCCACTTATAAACCCTCCTAGTTGCTATTTGCCACATTCTTGTGCAATTATATATATTCTTTCGCTGTCGTGCCTTGGTGAATCAAATGTAAACGCATCATATGCCGCAACAAACTTCATTTTGCTTTTTTCCATAATTTTCTTTATTTCTTCAATGCTATAAGCCCTTTCATAGTGGCATTCTTCAATTCTTTCGTATTTTCCATTTTTGTCTGCTATAAAAAAATTAACATAGTATTCGTTTATTTTTTCTTCTTCATCATAGGAATTTTGCCAAATGTACGCCATATCCTCATCAGTTTCACCAAATGTATTTTCAGCAAGCATATTTTTAAACTTATGCTCGGTATTGAGGTCAAAAATAAAATATCCTTTTGGTTCAAGATAGTTATTAACCAACCTAAAAACCTCTTCCAAGTCTTCTTTTTCCGTAATATAATTAATGCTGTCACAAAGGCTAAGAACAATATCAACTGTGCCATAAAGTTCGAATTCACACATATCCTGACAAAGGTAAAGAATATCTAATTTTTCTTTTTCTGCTTTCTGTTTAGCTACCCACAGCATTTCTTCTGAAAGGTCTATTCCAATCATTTCTCTGCCTTCTTTTGCTAACCTTCCAGTAATGTTTCCTGTTCCACACCCAAGCTCGGCTATAAGCTTAGGATCAATATTCAACTTTTGCCAAATCTTATGAAGATATTCTACCCACTCATCATAATTTATATTATTCATAAATCTATCATAAACCTCTGCAAAGCCAGAGTATGCTTCCATAAAACCACCAATCTTTTAATTTACTATTTTATTTACTTGTAAGAAACATAGCATCTCCAAAACTGAAAAATCTATATTTCCCCTCAACTGCAATTTTATATGCATTTAAAACATTTTCTTTGCCCGCCAAAGCTGAAACAAGCATTATAAGCGTGCTTTCAGGTAAATGAAAATTACTTATAAGGCAATCTATCGCTTTAAATTTATATCCAGGATAAATAAATATTTTTGTCCAACCGCTTTTAGCCTGAACAATGCCATCATCATCTGTTACAGATTCAAGGGTTCTGGTAGATGTTGTTCCAACAGAAATAATACGTCCGCCAGCCTGTTTTGTTGTATTTATAATATCTGCCTGTTCCTGTTCAACCACATAATATTCACTATGCATCTCATGGTTAGTTACATCATCAACCTTTACAGGGCGAAATGTGCCAAGACCAACATGAAGTGTTACATGGGCAATTTTAACACCCATTTCTCCAATCTCTTTCATTAACTCTGGTGTAAAATGAAGCCCTGCCGTAGGTGCGGCAGCAGAGCCATCATGTTCAGCATAAACTGTTTGATAACGGTTTTTGTCCTCCAGCTTATGGGTAATGTAAGGTGGAAGAGGCATTTCTCCAAGCTCATCCAGTACGTTTTCAAAAACCCCGTCAAAGGTAAATTTCACAATTCTATTTCCACCCTCAATTATTTCAAGCACCTCAGCCTCAAGCTTTCCGCCACCAAAAACAATCTTGTCACCTTCACGCGCCTTTTTCCCCGGGAAAACTAAAACTTCCCATGTATCAATTTCTTTTCGAGTAAGCAAAAGCACCTCTACTCTTGCTCCTGTATTTTTTCTTTCACCAATAAGTCTTGCTGGCAAAACCTTTGTATTGTTAATTACAAGACAGTCTCCTGCCTTTAAATAATCCTTAATATCTCTAAAATGTCTGTGTTCTATTTCTCCAGTTACCTTATCCATAACCAAAAGCCTTGATGATGCTCTATCTTTTAAAGGTTTCTGTGCTATAAGTTCCTGAGGTAAATCAAAATTAAAATCTGATGTTTTCATTGTTTACTATCTCCTATGTCCTAAAGTGCCTAAAATCAAGGCTTTCCCGCACTTCATATTTCATTGTTTTATATCTTACACCATTTTTACACCAATTTCCACTCTAAACTATCATTATTACTCTTTCAAACTCATCTTTTTTGTGTTCCTCGGTTACATGTGTATACAAGTCCATAGTCATATTAATTGATGAGTGCCCCATAAGATATTGAACTGTTTTAGGACTCATACCAGCCTCAAAACATCTTGTAGCAAAGGTATGTCTAAGTGAATGCGGATGTACAGGTAAAAATTCATCAAATATCCTATTCTCTTCTATTGCCTTAGTTTTTTCTTCTTTGTTTATTTTCTTTACAACTGCTGTCAAACAATTAAATATCTGTGCTTGGGTAAAAGGAGCTCCTGTTTTTGTTGTAAAAACTAGGTTTGTAAATTCATTAATGGGACACCACATTGAACTTTCTTTCAAAATAATCTGATTATTAAGATGGTTTTGTAGTATAAGTTTCAACTCTGCTTTTATTGGTATACAACGAATACTACTTTTGGTTTTAGGAGGTTTAACAAAAAAGGTACAATTTTCACCGTTAAAGTTGTTATAAGAAATGGATTTGTTGACATGTATGCAATTTTTTTCAAAATCTATATCGTCCCATGTCAGTGCCATAACTTCACCTATTCTCAACCCTGTCATAATACAAGTTTGCACAATAGCATAATGATAATTCGACCGTAAATATTGAATAAATAATTTTTGTTCGCCAATAGATAAAACTCTTTGAAGTTTTTTCTCAAGATTTACTGGTAATTTCAATCCTTTAATAGGGTTGTCCGTTAAATACCCATTATTCATGGCTTGGGTTATCATTGCTTTAAGCACAACCACTATTAATTTAATTGTTCCTTTTTTATATTCAATCGCTATTTCATTGAAAAACCTTTGTAATGTTATTTGCTTAACTTCAGAAAGCCTTATTTTACCTAAAACCTTGTTTATTTGCTTACAAGTTGTAACGTAGCTATTATATGTAGTTTTTTCAACACTGTTTTTTATATACTCATTTAACCAAACATCAGACCAAGCTGAAATTGTCATTTTACTACTTAAACTTGTAATGTTGTGAGCATCATCATAAATGGCATTATTCAACCACATTCTCACAACCGCCAATTTTTCATCATAAAATTGGATTCGATTACCATATTTGTTGGTAAAACGTGCAGTATATTTACCATCTTTTCTTTGGGATAATCCTTTCCCCAGCTCTTTACCTCTATTATCCTTGCCCATATTTATCACCCTTCTACGAAGGGAAACCTAAAGAATGAATACATTATATCATTCAGTACATTCCCTTTCAACCTTTCAATATTAATAGTGTTCACATTGCTTTTCTAGCCATTCATCTAACCTTTTCTTATGAGCATAGAGTCTATTTCCTATTCTCACCGTAAATCCATTTCGTGGCATATGTAACAATTCTCTTGCCTTTGTTTTTCCTACCCCTAGATAAATGCAAAAATCATCAAGTGTAAGCAACGCTTTATCAACTAATATTTTTTCCATTAATATTCACATCCTTGTTAACTTGTAATAATAAAGGCGGTAGATTTCTCCACCGCCCATACAGTAATATTTACTCTGATTTTGTAGTCTTTTTCTTACTTGTTTTCTTACTATTAATAATGCCTTTTGCAATCTCAGAACTTTGCATATTTTTCATCACTGGAACAATATCAGCCAGT
>JAQVIB010000148.1 GCA_028695945.1 Lachnospiraceae bacterium | reverse complement strand
TTGGATTTATCCCCGGTAAGAATAAAAGCCTTACCTAATTCATTTCTTCTATACAGGCAATACCCAATGCATTCTTCCAACAACATCCTGATTTCTGCATCCTGACACGCTAATTTGTTCAAAGTCGAATCACCAAGTTCATCATAAGCATCCGGGTTATAATTCCATTCAACCTTATTGGTAATGACTATTTCAGGATTTGGTTCAATCATTTCATCTGTAGTTATGTCATAGATGCCGTTCCTGAAAGCTATATACCTTGCATCTGCCTGTTTCATAGGTTTAGCAATCAATTCCATGTAATCTATTACTTCCCGGCGTTGGGTCTTTTTCAGGTTTGGTATATGCTGAATCATCACCGTTTCAATCGTTCTGTATCCGTTGTAGTAAATTCCATCTTCATAGATATGTAACTGATTGTTAATCTTCACCACGTGGCAAGTGTTCACAAGATATGTTGCAAACTTATCAAATAAGAACGCCGTACCATTGAAGAATACAGGTTTTTGAAAGGCTTCATCCCTCAATATAATATCTAATTCATCATCACTTAAAGGGTCAGCTAATACATATTCATTTGTACTTCTTAACACTTCCCTGATTGCATCATTATCCAAACTTAATTGTGATTGAAGAATCAGGATATATTTAAACAAATCTTCATTTCTGCCTGCACCTTCCCCCATCTGCCATAAGCAAATATTAGTGGTAACAGGCAATAATTCATTTGGAACTTCATCATACTGTTCACCATCATAAATATCGTAATCAGGTGGAAAACGGTCAACGCCATGCACACGTAACGGTATGTATGTACCTTTGTTGTGTATATCTCCAATCAATCCAACTGCAAGCTTCTTATCATGCCCACCCTTTGCTATGTTCCTGTTCTTCCAATAGGTGTGACCGCCCTTACTTGACGGCAAACATAAACACTTCCAATCATTCTTTTCTGCCATATCCAAGAATGTTTCATACATTTCTGTTGAATCAAAGCTTATATCAATAATATCTTCCCTTAAAATTGCACCAAAGCAATCGAATTGTGCAGCATCTTCAAATTCCCTGATTGAATCCATACCTTTTACTTTTTCAGCAGGTGATTTTCCGTCACCATTGGGGTTACCTTTGGCGTATGTTTTAAATATTTTGTTATTACCGTACCAACTTAATTTACCCATGGGTTAAAATCACCTTCCTTCATTTAATATTCTGATAGCTGTATCAAACAGCTTTAAAAATCTGCTGCACGAATTTACTTCTTTTTTATAACTTCGGTATCCGCTTGAACCTACTGATTGCACCGCCAAGTTTTCAGATGCCGTTTTCATAAAGCTACACCACGTTTCTTTTTCTGTGTTCAACCAATTCAAACATAGTTCAATACTTTGTTCATTATCAAATCGCACCTGATAGAAAAACTTGAATAGTTTTGTGACACGCTGCAATTTAGAATAGTGAATTAAATCTGCATTAGGTTCATCAATCTTATCGTCATAATAGAATAATTCATGCAAATCTACTTCCATGCTTCCTGAACCATATTTGATTTTCATTATATTCTGCATCACATCACCCCAAAATCTTTCAATCGTTTCTTTGCCTTGTCTATGTACCACTGTTTATCAAGCTTTGCCGGACACTTCACACCTGTTACATCCTCATTTGCTATGAAACAGTGTTCAGGTGTATTGCCAAACTTTTCACCCTTCCCACGTGAACCACCACATTTCAAGATTCTTCCATCATCAATATCGTTGGAAGCAAAAACCCTGTAGGATTTGTAAGTGTACTTTATGCTTTGGGTATATTCATACCACTGTTTGATTTTACGAACGCCTGATTGACGTAAGACACGCCCACCGTGTTCATGTTCTATCCACTTATAATTTTCTGACAACTTAACAATTTTCTGAAACTGAATCAAATCATTGCAGCTGTTAATGGTCACTTCAACCGGGGTTTTATGTACCATGTATTCAACCAAAGCCCTGTTCAGTATTGGTAAATCATTATCTACAGGGGAAAGTTCTTTTACATATCCACCGATTCTTTTAACCTTACCGCCATCTTCTACCCAAAGATAGTTGTTTACGTCCTTCTGATAGATTTCTGTAATGTTATCAAGTTCAAGCAGGATTGAACACTTATCAGTGCTACAACGCTGTTCCCACTCATAACAAATATCATCAACCATGTAGAACGCTTCATCTGTATCCGGGATTCTGATAATCAAACCGTCTGTATTGCTCTGAATCAATTCAAAGCCCGGCACAACTTCCAAATGCTCTATTAAGTCAAGCAGCATCAATTGCCCATTGATACACATACAGTTATTATTTCTTGCATCATACGCCGGGTTGGTTTTATCCTTCATTGCCCCTGATAATGCGTTCAGCAGCTTTTTATATGGGGCTTGTTCTTTCTTCTTTCCTTCATGTTTCAGCTTCATACGTGTATCATATACAACCCTGTAATTATCATTGGTTGCTGCACGTGTTACCAATCCCCAAGCAAGCAGCATTGAAGGATAGTATGAACCAACGTCAACGTGAAGAATCAGCCCTGTTGCATGAATTGGTTTGGCTGTTGCTCCGTGGATGCCGCCAAAACCAAAGTTGTGAGGTATTCCACCACACATCACATTTTCAAGGGATTGTTTATAAAAATACAACTGCCACCAAAATTCATCATCCCAATCTAAGCTTTCCATCAGCTTCTTATACTTTGCTTTTGCTGATTTTGTCTTTGCGTTCTCAAAGTTTTTCTTTGCTTCTGCATAATCTTTTTTCATGCAATCCGTTGTATTTTCAACCAAGTGTTCAAACCAATCCTGAACAAACTTGTATTTTTTCAATTGGATGCATGGAAGAAAGAAATAATCAAATTCATCATGAAAATCGTTCTTCACGCATCCTAAAACCTTTGATGTAATCCGTGCTTCTGTATCCCCCACACAACTCAAAGGAAGATTGAACGCTTTTACAATACCAAATTGTGCTTCAAACTCTGCCTTTCTTTGCAGGAACACTTTCACCGTCTGTTCTACGTCATGCCTGCAATAGAACACCGTCTGTTGAATCTCTTTTTCTGTCAGCGGTCTATCAATATCAAACGGTACTTCTGTTTCTTTGATGTTGCTGCCAAGAAACCCTTCCAATGTTTTCAAGCCTATTGGTGGATTTGGCATAACGTCATAATTGTTAAGTGGTATATTTCTAAGTAGGTTACTGAACTGCCAAGGTTCACGCCCCTGCACGATTATCCAATCATTCATTTTCTTTGGGTCAAAATCACAAAGAATAGCTTTCAGTATGTATTGGTCATAGTGACGGCTGTTAAATCCTACCCATATATTACTCATATTTTGCTTATATAACGCTTCTAGTTCATCCTTTGAGTTAATTATCACGTGTTCTTCTTTCTTTATCATATCGAACACCACCACAAGCCAATCATGCTTGAAAACCTCAAAATCGTAAAATAGCAAGTCCTTCACCTTCTTTCATGTTCACCCGGTCACCTGTTACGGTCACCGGGCTACTGTTTTGAAAATTAACTTTCAATTACATCAGTGATTTCATAATTGTGATAGCCTTTGTTACCTTCTGTATAACTCAAATCGAATGTAAGCCCTGCTTCATCAATTTCTTCTGCTGCACCCAAAAGCAACTGACCATACTGTTTATAGGTCTGAAAGATTTTCTTTCCTGCTTCAACAATATCTGCTACACAATCCAATTCCATAGACTTTAAGAACTCGTTATTATTGTGGATTCCAAAGCCGTTGTTCACTACCTGATTGTAGAAAATTTTCTGCTTCTTAAATTCACCTTTTTTGATAACGAACCAAATGCTACACATAGGGTTTCCATTCTTAGATTTGGTCAGTTCCATTTTCTCAACGCCAACTCTATATGTTCCTTCCGGCACTTCCTTAAATGTGTTTTCAGCTGCATCCGCTACATCTTTCTGCAACTCGTCTGTATCAAAGCTGTTATCAAATTCATCCCATACGTTGCTGTTGTTCTTTGCTCCGTTGTTCTCTTTTCTTGCCATCTTAATTCACCATTAAACCTTTCTTATTTTGTATTTAAAACAATCATTGCTATCATTGTGATACAGAAACCAACTGTAAAATTAAATCTGTTGTCTTTTTCCCAGTCTGCAATCATCCCCAACATCAGAATGATTGCAAGGATTCCAAGGAAAGCGTTCACTATTTTCTAACCCTTCTACTTCTGCGTGTTGGTGCAGGTGTTGCCGGGGTTTCCGTATCATCAGGAACATCATCATTTGATTCTGCTGCATCAGCTACATCTTCTTTAGGTGCAGCTTTTCTTCTGCTTCTTCTGCCTGTAGGTTTTTCTTCTGCCTTTTCATCTACGGTATCAAAAGGAACTTCTTCATCAGCACCATCAGGAATATTCATAAAGTCAGGTGTTGCACCGTTTTGTGCAATACGCTTACACCCTGCGATAAATTCAGCCTTATCAATAACCTGCATTACTGTTTCACCATCAATGATTGTATCTACTACATCACCCTTATGTTTCAACAGGTAGTTATCGTTCACAAGGTCATGAAAATAAGTATCTTCCTTCAACGTAACGCTTGATGAATCAGTGTTAGTTGTTCCATCCTGTTCAGGCTGTTCATTCTTCTTTGAACGTCTGCTTGAAGAACGGCGTGCCTTTTTACCTTTTACTTCATCTTCTGAAATATCGGATGCAGCTGCTTCATCTGCTGCTGCAACTTCTTCATCAGATGCAGCACCATCAAATTCATAGTAGTTTTTGATTTTTTCATCCACATACTTCAAATCATTGTCAATTACAAATGCCGGGAACATACCCATAGGACTTTTTACAGTATCACGCCCATTGTTCTGTGTAATGAAGCTGTACTTACCATCAGATACACAAGTTTTCAGAACGATTGTACAAGTACCTTCCACATTGATACATTGGTCAATCAGCTTACCCATGGTTTTAAATTTTTCATTTCCATCTGCATCACGCTCTGTATGACCAAGCATATACACACGTTTTTCATTGCCCAATTTGTTTACAAAGTCCAACAGTTCCCAAAAGTTTTGTGCCATTTCAGAAAACTTATCATAGCCCCTTTCAGTTACCCTTCTCATGAACTCATTCCCCATAAGGTACTGTGCATCATCAATTACTACAGGTTTATCACCTGTCTTTTTGATGAAATTCTTAATTTCTGCATAATCATCACTGTTCAAGGTCTGTTTAAACTTTCCTTTGAACGGCAACGGTTTACCTACCACGTTTACCAATGCAATTTCATCAGCCCCAAAGTTTCTAAGACTTGCTGATTTTCCTGTTCCTGACACACCCAAAACTAATACTGATACACCCATCTTATTCATCCTCACTTTCTATTTTTGCAATCATT
>JAQVIB010000147.1 GCA_028695945.1 Lachnospiraceae bacterium | reverse complement strand
ATGCTTCTTATTGTTGGTTGCCTTATGGAAACAACTGCTGCTATAATTATTCTTACACCAATCTTCCTTCCAATTGTAACACAACTTGGTGTAAACCCAGTTCACTTTGGTATTATAATGGTTGTTAACCTTGCAATTGGTATGTCTACGCCACCACTTGGTGTTAATCTTTTTGTTGCTTGTGGTATTGCTAAAATTTCTATTGAGCAGATTACTAAAGCAGTTTTATGGTTGCTTATTGCCAATATTATTGCATTGTTCTTAATTACTTACTTTGAACCAATTTCAATGGGTATCCCAAAAATGATGGGACTTGTTTAAGTAATAAATTGTAAAAAAAATTGATTTTTAGGATACGGATTTATAGTCCGTATCCTTTTTTTATGATATAATATTCGTTAAAAGTGCAGAAAAGATTTAACAAATGGGGATTTGAAAATTAAATTTGAATTAAGCGTTTAAGTAGGAAAGTAACGGAGAAAGATAGTATTTTAGGTTGAAAAAAATGTCTTAAGAATATTGTAAAAGGAGGAAGTCTATGTACTTATTTTTGGAATATCCTAAATGTTCAACTTGCCAGAAAGCTAAAAAATGGCTGGACGAACATAAGGTTGTATATACAGACCGACACATAGTTGAAAACAATCCTAAAGAAGAAGAGCTAAAGGATTGGATAGAAAAAAGTGGTATGCCAATTAAGAAATTTTTTAATACCAGCGGTTTAATATATAAATCACTTGGTCTAAAGGATAAGATTAGTGAAATGACTTTTGAAGAACAAGTTGAATTACTTGCTAGTAACGGAATGTTGGTAAAAAGACCTATTATTATTGGCGAAAATACAGTTTTAGTAGGTTTTAAAGAAATTGAATGGAGAAAATTAAGCAACACTTGAAATTGTTGTGAATACGTGGTATAGTCTACAGTGTGAAAACAAATGTTTTCGTATGGGAAACCGGAGGGCAAGAATGAGAGAAGATAAAAATTTTTATATCATCGACAAAAGTGTGCTTCCAGAGATTTTTTTAAAGGTAATGGATGTTAAAAATTTGCTGGAGAGTGGCAGAGAAAAAACGGTTCAGGAAGCGGTTAGCAAAGTTGGCATAAGCAGAAGTGCATTCTACAAATATAGAGATGCAGTTTTTCCATTATATGAAAATACAAGAGGGAAAACAGTTACTTTTGCTGCTAATTTAGATGATACTAAGGGCGTTTTATCCTGTTTACTAAATGGCATAGCTTCGGCTGGTGCAAATATTCTTACAATAAACCAGAATATACCCATTAATGGAATAGCTATGGTTACTATTTCCATAGAAACTGATGCAATGGACAAGGACTTGGGAAGTCTTGTTGAAGAACTTGAAAAGTTGCGTGGAGTTCAGACATTTAAGATTATTGCAAGAGAATAAAAAAAGTAGGAGTGAAGCAGATGACAGGAGTGGCGATATTAGGCTTTGGAACAGTGGGTTCAGGAGTCTATGACGTAATTAATACCAACTGTGGGGTATTAAAAAGTAAAGCAGGAGAGGAAATAAAGGTAAAAAAAGTACTTGACCTTAGAGATTTCCCGGGCAATCCAGTTGAGGAAATACTTACAAAGGATTACGAAGAAATTTTAAATGACCCTGAAATTGGTGTGGTAGTTGAAGTTATGGGTGGAGTTGAACCTTCCTTTACGTTTTCTAAACGTGCCTTAAGTATGGGTAAAAGCGTTGTTACCAGTAACAAAGAGCTTGTTGCAAAGCATGGTGCAGAGCTTATGACTCTTGCAAAAAATCATAGCGTAAGCTATCTTTTTGAAGCTAGTGTTGGCGGAGGCATTCCTATTATTAGGCCTCTTTGTGTATCACTTACTGCTGATAAAATATTAGAAATATCAGGTATTCTTAACGGAACAACAAACTACATTCTTACGAAAATGACTGAAGAAGGTAAGGGGTTTAAAGAGGTGCTTAAAGAAGCACAGCAACTGGGCTATGCAGAAGCAAACCCTACTGCAGACATTGATGGGCATGATGCTTGCAGAAAAATTGCTATTCTTTCATCCTTAGCATTTGGCGAAACTGTTGATTGTGAAAACATATATACCGAGGGAATTGGAAGAATAACATATACAGACATTGAATATGCTAATAAACTTAATTGCCTCATAAAGCTTATAGGTAGCAGCAAAAAAACAGTGGATGGTATTTCAGCAAAGGTATCACCTTTTTTAGTAAGCAAAGACCATCCGTTAGCAGCAGTTAATGGTGTATATAATGCTATTTTTGTAAAGGGTAATATGAGTGGTAACACAATGTATTACGGCAGCGGTGCTGGAAAATTGCCAACTGCAAGTGCTGTAGTTGCAGACATTGTTGATGCGGTAAGGCACAAAGGACTTTCTGTGAATATTGGCTGGAATTGTGATTCACAGGCTAGGGTTGCTGAAATTAAAGATTCTGAAGTTAAAGCTATGCTTAGAATTGGCAGCGATAATTTGGAAGAAGCAAAAAAATCCATTAATGAAGTTTGTGGTAATGTTCAGATTGTTGACCTTGATATTGAGGATGACGAATTTGCAATTATTACAAATAAAGAAACTGAAGGCTCTATGAACTTGAAATCTGAAAAAATTAAGACAATGGGTGGCATAAAAGAAATAAGAAATCTTATCCGTATGGAGGCATAAAATGAAGCACATTATTGTTCCTGCCACATCGGCAAATATGGGTTCTGGTTTTGATAGCATTGGGATTGCTTTTCAGAAATATAATCATCTTTGGTTTGTGGAAATATAAGAAGGGCTGGAAATACTTATAAATAAGAAGCACAAGCTTAAAATACCAACCGACAAAACTAACCTAATTTATAAAACAATGGTGGATTTTTATACATTAGTTGATAAGCCAATGCCTGGCGTTAGGCTTATTCAAGAGGACTACATACCGCATACACGTGGACTTGGAAGCAGTGCGGCATACATCGTTGCAGGACTTATTGCAGCAAATGACCTTTCTGGCTGTCATTTTTCTAAGCACGAGCTGGCACAGATTGCAGCTAAAATTGAGGGTCACCCTGATAACTCTAACCCTGCCATTTTAGGTGGAATGGTTGTTGGTGCCCTTAGCAGGGAAGAAATGCGTCATGTGAAAATTGATATTCCAGAAAATTTATCTTTTGCTATAATGGTACCAGATTTTCCTGTTGAAACGGAGAAATCAAGAGGGGTTCTGCCATATAATGTAACAAGGAAAGATGCAATTTTTAATTCTTCTAGGGCAGCACTTTTAGTTGCGTCTATGATGACAGGTAATATTGACAATCTTAAAATGGCAATGGATGACAGACTACATCAACCATACCGTTTGCCGCTTGTGCCAGGTATGAATGATATATTTAGCAAGGCAGATGAATTGGGTGCTAAGGCTTCGTATTTAAGCGGAGCAGGCCCAACAATTGCAAGTGTGCTTACAGATGATATGATAGATGATTTTACAGTAAAAATGAATGGGTATTTAAGCACAATACCCCATAAATGGACTTTGGAAATGCTAAAACCTGATTTAGAGGGTGCTAGAATTATATCAGAATAGAAATGGGGGACTTTACTTGTTAGTAGTACAAAAATATGGCGGAAGCTCTGTTGCTAACGCTGAAAGAATTTTTAATGTAGCACGTAGAATTGCCGAAAGTTATGACAAAGGCAATGACATGGTGGTTGTTTTATCTGCACAGGGTGACACAACAGATGACCTTATTGAAAAGGCAGCTGAAATAAACCCTAACGCTTCAAAAAGAGAAATGGATATGTTACTTTCCACAGGAGAGCAGCAGTCTGTGGCTCTTATGGCTATGGCTTTAAATAAGCTTGGCTACAGAGCCATTTCGCTTAATGCCATGCAGGTTGGTATAGATACTACTTCTGCTTATTCAAATGCTAAAATTAAAACAATAAGCCGTGGAAGAATTGAGCAGGAGCTTGAAAGAAAGAATATTGTAATTGTTACAGGGTTTCAAGGTGTAAACAAATTTGAAGACATTACAACTTTGGGTCGTGGCGGTTCAGATACATCTGCAGTTGCTATTGCGGCGGCTTTAAGGGCAGATTTGTGTGAAATTTACACAGACGTAGATGGGGTATATACAGCCGATCCAAGAATTGTTAAAGATGCAAGAAAGTTAGATGAAATTAGCTATACAGAGATGACAGAACTTGCTTCCCTTGGTGCGAAGGTACTGCATACACGTTCAGTAGAAGTTGCTCAAAAATATAATGTGGAACTTGTAGTACGTTCTAGTTTGACAAGAGAAGAAGGAACAGTAGTTAAGGGGGAATGTAACGTGGAAAAAATGCTTGTTAGCGGAGTAGCATCCGATAAGGATATAGCCAGAATTTCAATTGAAGGTATTTCAGATGAACCAGGAAAAGCTTTTCAGGTATTCTCATTACTTGAAAAGAAAAATGTGTCTGTAGATATTATTATTCAATCAATAGGACGTGACGGCACAAATGATATTTCATTTACAATTGCAAAAAATGAATTAAATTATGTTATGCAGGTACTTGAAGATGCAAAAGAAAGATTTGGTGCTAAGAGAGTAACTTTTGACGATACAGTGGCTAAGGTTTCTATTGTTGGTGCAGGCATGGCTACTCACCCTGGTGTTGCAAGCCTTATGTTTGAAGCATTGTATGATGCAGGTGTTAACATTGGTATGATTTCTACTTCAGAAATTAAAATTTCTGTTCTTATTAACGAGAAAGATGTGGAAAGTGCATTAGTTGCAATTCATGATAAATTTAATCTTGCAACCCAGAGTTTAAGAAAGAATTAAGTGGGAATTAACATGAATTTATTGAGAAACTTGTGGAGAAATCCATAGGTTTTTCTTTTTAACAATAAAAAACTGCTTTTGTTTAGGGTACATAAACCTAAACAAAGGCAGTTTTCTATTTTAATGATTATATTTTTTAATGAAAGCTATAAGAGCATCCATCTGCTCATCAGTTCCAATTGTAATACGCAGATGATTGTCTATACGTGGCAAATTGAAAAATCGTATATAAATATTTTCGGCTTTTGCTGCCTCAAAAAGCTCTTTTGCTTTTATAGTTGGGTGTGTTGCAAAAAGAAAATTAGAATGTGATGGAAATACTGTAAAGCCTAAGTCTAAAAGCTCTTTCCTTGTACGTTCTCTGGTTGCAATCACTTTTTTTAGGGTGTCTTTAAAGTATTCATCGTCATTTACTGAAGCAGTTCCAGCGGCTATTGCAACGCTATCTAAAGTGTAGGAATTATAGCAATTTTTAACAGCATTAAGCAAGGCAATAAGTTCTGGATTTCCAAGGGCAACACCTATTCGCATACCAGCAAGTGAGCGAGATTTCGAAAAAGTATGGATAATTACAAGATTTTCGTATTTACTAAGCAACTCAATG
>JAQVIB010000146.1 GCA_028695945.1 Lachnospiraceae bacterium | reverse complement strand
TGTTGTGTATGTACTTATTATTTTAATTGTGCTTTTTACAGCACAAAAAGGTTCTGGTATATCAATGGGTAAACTTACAGGCATTATTTGTGCAGCAGCTGGAGGAGGAATTGGTGGAATTTTGGGCATAAACCGAAAAAAATAACTTTGCAAATGGGAAAAAATCTGTTATAATGTTCTGCAGAATATTAAACTTAACAGAAAAAAGGAGGTACATATATGAAACACGTGAAAACACTTAATACAGCTATGCTTAAAAACACAGTAGCAAAGGGTGGCTGCGGCGAATGTCAGACTTCTTGTCAGTCTGCATGCAAAACAAGCTGCACAGTTGCAAACCAGTCTTGCGAAAACAGATAATTCTTATCGGGTCTAAGCAGGTGCAGGCTATGTCTGCACCTGATTTTTTGGCAATTTTCCATAAAGAATGAAAACGCCTCGGTTTGGAAAAAATCGGGGCGTTAATAATTTTTTATAGTTTTATTCATTAGGTTGGAAAGGAGTATCTTTTATGATACATAAGTTTAGTATGAACGGAGTTAACATAGTTATGGATGTTTTCAGCGGTGCCGTTCATGTAGTGGATGAAGTAATGTATGACATTGTAGATAAATTTGAGGAATGTGGCGAAGAACAAATAATTGCCGATTTTTCATCAAAATACAGTGAAGAACAGCTTAAAGAGGCAATAAGTGAAATTAAAGAGCTTGTTAAAGAAGAAATGCTTTTTACAAAAGACGAATACGAGAATGTATTTGCTAATATTGAGGCCAGAAACCCTGTAGTTAAGGCACTTTGCCTTCATATTGCCCATGATTGCAACCTTAAATGCATATATTGTTTTGCAGAAGAAGGCGAATATCATGGTCATCGTTCATTGATGAGCACTGAAGTTGGCAAGGCAGCCATTGATTTTATTATAAAAAATTCTGGATCGCGCCATAACCTTGAGGTTGACTTTTTTGGCGGAGAACCTTTAATGAATTTTGGTGTGGTAAAGGACATTGTTGAGTATGGACGTGAACAGGAAAAGCTTCATAACAAAAATTTTAGGTTTACAATAACCACTAACGGAATTTTACTTAATGATGAAATACAGGATTATATAAATAAAAATATGCAAAATGTTGTTGTAAGCCTTGATGGACGTAAAGAGGTTAATGACCGTATGCGTCCTCGTGCTGGCGGACAGGGAAGTTATGATGAAATTGTACCTAAGTTCCAGAAACTTGCAGACAGCAGAAACCAGACTGATTATTATATAAGAGGCACATTTACAAGAAATAATCTTGATTTTATGCAGGATGTTTTACATATGGCTGACCTTGGCTTTAAACAGATTTCTGTTGAGCCTGTTGTTGGTACAGAGGATAACCAGTATGCCATAAGAGAGGAGGATTTGCCAACAATTTTTGCAGAATATGAAAAATTGGCAGCAGAGATTTATAACAGGCACAAAGAAGGCGGAGAGAAAGATTTTAATTTCTTCCACTTCAATGTTGACCTTACAGGCGGCCCATGTGTTGCAAAAAGACTTTCAGGTTGTGGTGCTGGTACAGAATACCTTGCAGTAACACCAGAAGGAGAGCTTTATCCTTGCCACCAATTTGTTGGTTTGGAAGAATTCAAAATGGGAACAGTTTTTGAGGGTGTTAAAACACCTGAGTTAAGAAGTAAATTTTCAAACTGCAATGTATATGCAAAGGAAGAATGTAAAAAATGCTGGGCAAGATTTTACTGCAGCGGTGGCTGTGCGGCTAATGCACATCAGTTGGGTGGAGACATACTGAATCCTTACGAAATTGGTTGTGAGTTACAACGCAAAAGAATCGAATGTGCAATAATGATTAAGGCAAAGGCATTTGAGGAGGCAGAATAATGAAAAAAGGGAAAAGTATAATAACCCTTATTTTACTTGCTGCAGTGGCAGCGGGACTAATGGTAGGTGCTAAGCTTAGCGTTGGCAAAATTAAATTAGGGTTAGACTTAAGCGGTGGAGCGGCTATTGTGTATCAGGCAGAAAAAGAGGGCGTTACCGAGGAAGAAATGGCAAGTGCTGTTTCACTTATTCAGCGTAGATTAGACAGAAAAGGTTGGTCTGAAGGCGAAGCTTCAATGCAGGGTTCAAACAGAATTCGTGTTGAAATACCAGGTATTGAAGATGTTGAAACAGCAGTAACAGAACTTGGACAAACTGCCCAGCTTGCATTTGTGGATGAAAGCGGAAATGTTTTGTTAACAGGTGCAGAGGTTGCAGATGCACAAATGAGTGTTGGTTCATCAAGCAAAAACGGCCCATCAGAGCCTTATGTTTCACTTGAATTTACAGAACAAGGAAAGGCACTTTTTGCTCAAGCAACAGCACAAAACCTTGGTAAACGTATTGCAATTGTAATGGACGACCAGATTATTAGTGCACCAACTGTAAATGCTGAAATTACAGATGGTAAAGCAATGATTACCGGGCAGTTTACAAGTGAAGAAGCAGAAGAAATGGCTGTACGCATTAAAGAAGGTTCACTTCCATTTAACCTTGGCGTTATGGAAATGAATAACGTAGGTGCTCGTCTTGGTGCTAATGCAGTTGAAACAAGTTTAAAAGCCGCAGTTATTGGTGTTTTCCTTGTGCTTTTATTTATGCTTATTGCATACAAAGTTTGTGGTTTTGCTGCAGACTGGGCACTTGCAATTTACATTGGCCTTGAAATAATTGCATTAAGCTTATTTAATGTAACTCTTACATTACCAGGAATTGCCGGAATTATCCTTTCAATTGGTATGGCGGTGGATGCCAATGTAATTATATTTGAAAGAATTAAGGAAGAGGTACAAAATGGAAAAACCTTGCGTTCATCTGTGGATAATGGCTTTTCAAGAGCATTACCTGCTATATTAGACGGAAATATAACAACCTTTATTGCCGCTATAGTGCTTTTCTTTATGGGCACTGGCACAATAAGAGGTTTTGCACAAACGCTTATGATTGGTATTGTTGTTTCAATGTTTACTGCAATTGTTATAACAAGGTTTATTATGAAGGGCATTATTGGTATTGGTGTTAACAAGCCAGCTTTGTTTGGCGTTAAAAAAATTGAGAAGGCATAAGGGAGGGAACAGAAATGAATTTCAAAATAGTAAAAAATAAAGCAAAATTCTTTGCTGTTTCTATAATTCTTATTGCCATTGGTATTGGCACTATGGGGATTAATGCTTCTAAGGGCAAAGGTGCTTTAAACTATTCAATAGAGTTTACAGGCGGCACAGCAATGACAGTAGATATGGGACAGCCTTTTGATAATGATGCAGTTGCAAAAACTGTTACTACAGTTACAGGACAAAGCAGTCCTCAAATTCAGAAGATTTTAGGAACAAACCAAGTTTCTATAAAAATTCAGTCAGTAGACGGTGAGACGAGAAAAGCTCTCTCTGAGGCAATTATGAAAGATTTTGCACTTTCTAAAGACAGTATTTTAGAAGTAGAGGATATAAGCGGTACTGTAAGTGGGGAAATGCAAAAGGCATCGCTTATAGCTATGCTTGTTGCATGTGTTGCTATGCTTATTTATATATCAATTCGTTTCCATGATTATAAAATGGGATTAAGTGCCATTATTGCTCTTTTACATGATGTGCTTATTATGATTTCCTTTTATGCAGTACTTAGAATACCTGTAAACACTGCATTTATTGCGGCAATACTTACAGTTGTAGGTTATTCAATAAACTCTACCATCGTAATTTTTGACCGTGTACGTGAGAATAAAGGACTTATTGGAAGACGGTCTATTCCAGAGGTAATTGACATTAGTGTTTGGCAGACAATGAGACGTTCGGTTTATACCTCTCTTACAACGCTTTTTACAATTGGTGCACTTTATGTACTTGGTGTACAGTCAGTTAAAGAATTTGCATTGCCTATTATAGTTGGTATTTTAAGTGGTGTATACTCATCAGTATTTGTATCAGGTTCAATTTGGTTTATGTTTAAAAGCAAAATAGGTGAAAAACCTGTTTACAAGTACGAACAAGAAAATGTTAAGAATTTTAAAGACCCTTTTAGTAAAAAGAAACCTGATGACTATAAGTAAAATCTTAAAAAGTTAGTTAGTTTAGGAGAAATTATGAAAAAATGGATGCTCAGGCGTAATAAAGTTAATATTGAAAAAATGGCAGAACGTCTGGGCATATCCATTGTTACAGCACAGGTACTTGCAAACCGTGGCATAGGCACTTATAATGCTGCCTGTAAATTTCTTTACTGCGATTTAAATGAAATGTACGATGGAAATTTGCTAAAAGACATGCAAAAGGGAATTGATGTTATTAATTTTGCAATAGATAACGGCAAAAAAATAGCTGTTTATGGTGATTACGATGTGGACGGTGTTATGAGTACCGCCATACTATATAAAACAATTAAAACATTCACTGACAATGTTATATATTACGTACCCCATAGGCAAAAAGAAGGTTACGGTATAAATATTGAGGCGGTGGAAGAACTTAAAAGTCTTGACATTGATGTTATACTTGCCTGTGACAATGGTATTGCGGCAATTGAAGAGGCTAAACTAATTGATAAACTTGGCATGAGACTTGTAATTTTGGATCACCATGAGCCTGCTTTTGAGGTTTGTGAAGATGGTTCTAAAAAAGATATTATACCTGTTGCGGCGGCTATAATAGACCATAAGCAAAAAGATTGTACATATCCATTTAAGGCACTTTGTGCAGGGGCAATGGCATACAAATTCAGCAAGGTGATTTTTGAAAGCAGAAAAGCGGAATTTGTGTATAGCACGGAGTTTTTAGTGTTTGCGGCTATGGCCACAATATGCGACATTGTAGATTTACTGGATGAAAACCGAATAATTGCAAAAAATGGACTGAATTTAATAAAAGAAAGTCCAAACATCGGTCTTAAGGCACTCCTTGAAAAAACTGGTATAGCAGAAGGGGACATTAGCGAATACCATGTTGGATTTGTTCTGGGGCCGTGCATTAATGCCACAGGAAGGCTGGAAAGTGCAAAATCGGCAGTAGAACTTTTTGTAACAGAAGATGTAGAAAGAGCCAAAATATTGGCAACTGAACTTACTGAATTGAACAATGAAAGAAAGTTGCTTACAGCAAATGCTGTGAAGGAAACTATCGAGGCGGTTGAAAATAGTGATTTACATCAGGATAGAGTACTTGTAATTTACAACGAAAATATTCACGAAAGTATTGCAGGAATTGTTGCAGGCAGAATAAAAGAGCGTTATTATAAA
This sequence comes from Lachnospiraceae bacterium, assembly GCA_028695945.1. Lineage (GTDB taxonomy): Bacteria > Bacillota > Clostridia > Lachnospirales > Anaerotignaceae > UBA8514. The sequence goes on along the minus strand of JAQVIB010000146.1, from coordinate 171 downwards.
CCTGTAATCATGCTTACAAGTGGAGAAAGTATGGCAAAAGGCTCCGCACGAAGCATTGAGGGTTACAATATTTTTGAAGAACTGTTTAACCAAATAGATTTGTTCCACAAATTTGGTGGACATCCTATGGCGGCTGGTCTCTCCCTTCCATATGAAAATGTGGATATTTTG
>JAQVIB010000145.1 GCA_028695945.1 Lachnospiraceae bacterium | reverse complement strand
TGCACTTACAGGTACAATTATGAAAATGCCAGGTCTTCCTAAAGTTCCAGCGGCTGAAAAGATTGATGTTGATGTTGACGGTAAAATCAGCGGATTATTCTAAAAGGCAAGGTGAATTTGAAGATGGGACAAGTTATTAAAGGTAAGCCAGTGGCTGATGCAATTACCCAAAGCATTGTAAAAGACGTAGAGGCGTTAAAGGCAAAGGGTATTGCACCAAAGCTTAAAATAGTAAGAGTAGGTTCAAGGGAAGATGACTTGGCTTACGAAAGGGGTGCTTTAACAAGAATGGACAAATGCGGTATACTTGCAGAGGTTTTAGAACTTCCGCTTGATATTCCACAGGCGGACTTTGTTAAAGAGCTAAAGGCAGTTAATGATGACCCAACAGTACATGGTATTTTGCTTTTTAGACCACTTCCAAAACACCTTAACATGGACGAAATTAAGTTTGTTGTTGAACCTGTGAAAGACATTGACTGCATGAACCCCATTAATGCAGCAAAGGTTTTTGAAGGTGATAAAACAGGCTACCCACCATGTACTTCACAGGCGTGTATGGAAATTCTTGACCACTATGGAATTGAAATTCAAGGGAAAAAAGTTACTGTTGTTGGAAGAAGTATGGTTGTTGGCAAACCCCTTGCAATGCTTCTTTTAGATAAAAATGCAACAGTTACCGTTTGCCACAGCCGTACAACAGATTTACCAGCTGTATGTCGTGATGCAGAGGTGGTGGTTGCCGCTGTTGGTAAAGCCGAAATGGTTAAGAGTGACTTTATTAACCAAGGTGCAGTTGTTATTGATGTAGGTATTAATGTGAATGCAGAGGGAAACCTTTGCGGTGATGTTAAGTTTGACGAATGTGTTGACAAAGCATCTATGATTACACCTGTACCAGCAGGCGTAGGCTCTGTTACGACAAGCGTACTTGCTAAGCATGTTGTTAAGGCTTGCAAAATTATAAACAATATTTAAGAGACAGATATTTAATCGAAAACTTAATATATAGGAGGGGAAGTATTTCCTCGTCTTTAGGTTTACTGTATGTGCTGCCGAGTGACTTGAACTTCACCCAAAAGTGAAGTGGTTGCGGTTAGTGTGTGCTTTAAACCCAGAGTGATATATTGCGATTTGCGGATGTCCTTTGGGGTATCCGCATTTTTGATTAAATTGGCGAAAAACAATTTAAACAAAAATTAGGAGGCAATAAAAATGAATAATTATTTTAAAGAGGCAGCGTTAGAAATTAAGAAAACAAGAACCCTTACAGGGGCGGCATTGGCAACGGCATTTACCGTTGTTGTGGACTTTTTTAAACTTGTATTTACACAGACTATGGAAGTTTCTTTTGCATTTTTAGGTATAGTAGTAGCTGGAATGCTTTACGGCCCAATTGTTGGCGGACTGGTTGGAGCAATAGCCGATATTATTGGTTATTTTCTAAGACCAACAGGAGCATTTTTCATTGGCTTCACATTGAACAATATAATTACTGGTGTTATTTATGGATTATTCCTTTATAAAAAAGAGCCATCCCTTAAACGTTTGGCACTGGCACTTTTAACTGAAAATATAATTGTAATTTTGATATTAACACCTATCTGGCTGAACATAATGTATGGTTCATCACTTTTTACCATTGCAAGGGTGATAAGATGCGTAGTTTTATTCCCTGTTAAACTGATTGCAATGCGTGCAATTTGCAAAGCAATCATAGCTTTAAAATTGGGAGATAAGGTGGCATAACCTATGGCTAGAGAGGTATAACATATAGCGATATAGGACAAGACCCCGGAGGCACTGCTAAAAGGGGTCTTTATTTTAGGAAAGGCGGAGTTTTAATGAAGTTATCACAAGTAAATTGCCACGTTTTTGCAGAAAAATTAGCATCTAAAGAGCCAGTACCAGGTGGTGGTGGCGTTGCGGCACTTGTTGGTTCTCTTGGTGCAGCATTAGCAACAATGGTTGCTAACTACTCTATTGGAAAAAAGGCTTTTTTGGGTATGGAAGCAAAACATCAAGAAATTATTGATAAAAGCAATGATTTAAGGATTAAACTTCTTTCCCTTATTGATGAAGATGCTGAAAATTTTGAGCCACTTTCAAAGGCTTATGGTCTTCCTACTTCTACAGATGAAGAAAAAGCCGAAAAAGAAAAGGTTCTTCAAGCGGCACTTAAAGTTGCCGCAGAAGGTCCTATTAAAATGGTAGGGTACATTTATGAGGCTATTAAACTTCAAGAAGAACTTGTTGATTTATCTACAAAAATTATTATAAGCGATGTTGGATGTGGAGTTCAAATGCTTAAAGCGGCTTTATATAGTGCAAATCTTAACGTGGTTGTTAACATGAACTTAATTAAGGATGAAGCATATGTAGCAGAGGTAAGTGGAAAAACAAGCAAAATGGTTGCAGATGGAGCATCAATTTGCGATGCAGTATTTGAAAAAGTAGTAAAAGTGTTAGGTTAATAAAAAGAAAAACCAAAACCTTGGGCATTGCCCAAACCCACTTGCTTTTTGAAAAAAGCAAGACCAAAAACTTTTATTAAAACCGCATATTCATGCGGTTTTAGATGGGTCAATGGGTGAAACCCTTGTGGGTGTTTGAGGGCAAAGCCCTCAAGGTTTTGACTTTGTTATCAGGCTGAAACCCCTTGCTTATGCAAGGGGTTTTTTTGTTCTCAATTAACGGGTATTTTCAGCGTTGTTTGGGGTTAATTAAGAAGTAGTTCACATTTTATTCATATAATAGTAGTAAAATATGTAATTATTCAGTATAATAGAAGCATTGGAAAAAAATCAATAAATGATTTCGGAGGGAAACGCATTGATTGAGGTTAATAATTTAGTAAAAAATTACGGGAAATATGAAGCGGTGAAGAATATTTCTTTTAAAGTAGAGGACGGAGAGGTGCTGGGATTTCTAGGCCCTAACGGTGCAGGAAAGTCTACAACAATGAATATTATTACAGGTTACATTTCTGCCACAAGCGGAGAAGTGAAAATTGGAGGATATGATATTCTTAAAAACCCTAGCGAGGCGAAAAAAAGAATAGGCTATCTGCCTGAAATTCCGCCAGTTTACATTGATATGACGGTAACGGAATATCTTACCTTTGTGGCTGACCTTAAAGGCGTTAAAAAGGCAGAAGTTAAGGCTATGCTTGCAGATATTATGGAAAAAATTAAAATTACCCATGTGGCGGGAAAGCTTATTAAAAATCTTTCAAAAGGTTATAGACAGCGTGTTGGGCTTGCACAGGCTATGGTAGGGTATCCAGATGTACTTATTTTGGACGAGCCGACAGTAGGATTAGACCCTAAGCAGATAATAGAAATAAGAGATGTAATTCACGAATTAGGCAAGACCCATACAGTTATTTTAAGTTCACATATTTTATCGGAAATAAGTGCGGTTTGCAACCGTGTTATGATTATAAATAAGGGGCAAATTGTTGCCAGCGATACGCCAGATGGACTTTCTGCAAAGCTTAGCCAGAACAGATATAGGGTTAGGTTTAAAGGTGACGAGAAAGCCGTGCTTGAGGCATTTAAGGCAAAAGATGAGGTTACCTTTGTACAGCTTGACATAAGTGATGAAGAAGGTACTTGCGATATACTTATTGAAGGAACTGAGGGTACAGACATAAGAGAAATTGCTTTTGAAGTTGCAGTTAAGAATAATTTTGTTTTACTGCTTATGAAGAGTGAAAAAATGTCACTTGAGGATGTATTTTTACAGGTTACTGAAAATGAACCTGTGGCTGATGAAAAGTTAGAAGCTGAAGCTGATGAAAATGCTGAAGAAGCACCTAAGGAGGCAGAAGAATAATTATGAAGGCGATTTACAAAAGGGAAATGAAAATGTATTTCAACTCCATGACTGGCTACGTATTTATTGCCTTTTTTGTGTTGATTACAGCAATTTATTTTTCTATGACAAATATTTTGGCTATGAGCCCTGAATTTGAATATGTATTCAGCTCGGTTATTATGATGTTTTTAATCTTAGGGCCAATGCTTACAATGCGTTTGTTAACAGAGGAAACACGCCACAAAACAGACCAGCTTTTGCTTACTGCACCTGTAAGTATATCAGGCATTGTGCTGGGCAAATACCTTGCGGCTGTAACGGTGTTTATGATTGCACTTTTAATAACAGCAATTTTTCCTGTAATACTTTCTGTGTATGGAACTATTGCAACAGCACAAATAATTGGTTCATACCTTGGATTTTTTCTTTTAGGCAGTTCGTTTATTGCCATAGGATTATGGATTTCTTCCCTTACGGATAATCAAATTGTTGCGGCAGTTGGAACTTTCGTTGCAATATTTTTATTGCTGATGGTGGAGAATATCATTTCTTCCGCATCAGGCTCGGAGGCATTTTCACTTTTGTTTGCAGTTATTTTGGCAGGGTTAATTGCTTTATATTTTTATAACAACACAAAAAGCAAAGCTTATTCTGCAGGTGTATTTGGTATTTTAGCAGTAGTTATTGCAGTAGCATATGTTGTTAAGCCAGTTATATTTAATGGGTTTGCAGGCAAGGTTGCATCTATGTTTGCGGTGCTTACACGCTACAATTACTTTGCTATGGGTATTTTGGATTTATCTGCATTAGTTTATTTGGTTTCTTTTATAGCAGTGTTTCTGTATTTTACAGTGCGTGTTATTGAAAAGAAACGTTGGTCTTAAAGAGGAGGTAGCCAAATGAAGAATGAAAAAAATAAATCATTATTGAAATATGGCGGATATGCCTCTGTAATGACTACAGTTGTAGTTATTGTGGCAATTGTTTTAAACATGGTGGCAAGCCAGCTTAATATAAAATTCGACCTTACAAAAAACAAGCTTTATACAATATCTGAAGATACAATCAGCCTTCTGCAAGGACTTACAGAAGATGTTAATATTTATTCAGTTTATGCAGATGGGCAGGAATTACCCGTTGTAACTGAAATTTTGGATAGGTATGCCTCAACCTCTAAGCATATTATAGTTGAAAATGTAGACCCTTATAAAAATCCACAATTTGCGGCTAAGTATATAAAAAATGGTGATTCTATTACAATTGGTTCTGTTGTGGTTTCAACTGCAAATGGGTACAAAATTATATCAGAAAGTGACCTTGCAGATGTTTATGTAAATGAAGCAGGCGAAAGCTACATGCAAGGCATTAAGCTGGAAAGTGTTCTTACAGGGGCAATAAGAGGCCTTACAAGCGGTGAAAGCAATGTAATTTACGCCCTTACAGGTCATAGCGAGGCAAAGGTTTACGATGACCTTATAACTGAAATGCAGTACGGCGGATATTCACTTAAAGACTTAAATTTGGTTAAAGGAGGTGCAATACCCAAAGATTGCAGTATTTTGCTTATAAATGCCCCAACTACAGATATAACGGACAGCGAAATTAAACTTTAAAGCGAATATATGGATAAAGGTGTACGTGTGTTAATAAGTATTGCCATTACCTTAGAGAA
>JAQVIB010000144.1 GCA_028695945.1 Lachnospiraceae bacterium | reverse complement strand
ATGTAGGCTCGTTAATAATACGTTTTACGTCAAGACCTGCAATTTTACCAGCATCCTTTGTTGCCTGACGCTGTGCATCAGAGAAATATGCAGGTACAGTAATAACTTCTTCAGTTACTTTTTCGCCAAGGTAATTTTCTGCGTCTGACTTTAATTTTTGTAAAACCATAGCTGAAATTTCCTGTGGAGAATAGGATTTGCCATCAATTGTTACTTTATAGTTTGTGCCCATTTCTCTCTTAATTGAACTGATTGTGTTATCTGGATTTGTAATAGCCTGACGTTTAGCTGTTTCACCAATAAGTCTTTCGCCGTTTTTTGCAAAGCCAACTACAGATGGGGTTGTTCTTGCACCGTCTGTGTTAACAATAACAACGGGTGCACCACCTTCCATAACAGATACACATGAATTTGTTGTACCAAGGTCAATACCTATAATTTTTCCCATAATTTTATTCCTCCTAAATATTCAAAAGATTATTTTTAGTTAGCAACCTGCACCATACTGTGCCTTATTACTTTTTCCTTATATTTATAGCCTTTCATCATTTCAATGGTAATTTCATTCTCTCCGAAATTGTCATCTTCAATGTGGCTAACTGCCGAATGTAAGTTAGGGTCAAATTTTTCTCCTTTTGCAGGGATTTCTTCAACGCCCATTGCATTTAGTATTTCTTTAAACTGTTTTAGAGTCATTTCAACGCCTTTAAAAAAGCTATCATCCTCGCCGCATTTTGTACTTTGTGCAGCAACCGCTCTTTCCAAATTATCAATTACAGGCAGTATTTTTTCAACTGTATCTCTTGCACCGTCGCTGTACATACTTGCCTTTTCTTTAGCTGTACGTTCTCTGTAGTTATAGTATTCAGCCGCAAGACGTTGGCATTTATCTGTCATTTCGACCAACTTTGTTTCAGTTTCATTTTCGTTATCCTCTACATCCTCAACTACTTCACCATCTGCCTCTTCAGCAATATCTTCAATTACTTCTTCCAGCATTTCTTCTTCATCTGGGGTTAAGTTCTCATTTTCTAAGTTTTCCGCCATTTTCAGTTTTCCTTTCTTCTATGAATCATTTTTTTCTTTATCATTTTGATTATTCAAATTTTTAACAACGCCTTCAATATTCTTTACCATACCGTTAAGAACGGATACAACTTGAGAATAATTCATTCTGGTTGGTCCCAGAATACCAATTGTTCCTGTTATATTGTCAGCAAATTTATAGCTTGTTGTTATAATACTGCAGTCCTTCATTTCTTCTATGCCGCTTTCGTTACCAATGTAAATTTGCACCTCATCTCCGTCAACATTATTTGATGTTAAAAGATTTTTAAGGGATTCCTTATCCTCTAAGGTTTGTATCAAGCTTTTCGCCTTTTGCACATCGCTGAACTCTGGAAAAGCAAGAATGTTTTTTGCACCACTAAGATGAAGCTGAAGAGTTTCAGAACTTTTAAAGGTTTTCTCCATTGCTCTTAGGGTTGCTGTAATAAGTTCATCATAACAGGGAAGGCTTTTATGGAGCTTTTCAATTGCTTCTGCCTCTATGCTTTCCATAATCTGACCTTCCAAGCATTGGTTTACAACACCTGATATACTGTAAAGTTCATCATCATCAGGCAAGTAATCTACCTTAGCTAGGTGGTTTTTAACTATATTTCCCTCTGCTGCAATTATTACCATTACATTTTTTTCATCCAACTTCATAAAATGTATCTTTTTAAGGCGCGTACTTTTAATAATTGGTTCAGAAATTATAGTGGTATAATTTGTCATGGCGGAAAGCATCTTTGCAGTTTCCTCCATAAGGTATTCTATCTGATTTACATTTTCTGAAATCATGGTATGCAAAAAGTTTTTTTCGTTTTCTACTAAATCACTCTGCTGCATAAGGCTGTCAACGTAAAGTCTATAGCCCAAATCTGAAGGAATTCGTCCTGATGAAGCATGTGGTTGAATTATAAAACCCATTTCTTCAAGGTCGCTCATTTCATTTCTTATAGTTGCAGAGCTTAAACCAAAATCATATTTTTTTGCAATGGTTCTGCTGCCAACAGGCTCTGCCGTCGCAATGTAGTCATTTATGATTGCCTGCAAAATTTTTACTTTTCTCTCACTTAACGACATACCTGCAACACCTCTCATTCTTTGTTAGCACTCACTTAACTCGAGTGCTAATTTATAATAATAAAATATCACTCAACCCAATAACTGTCAAGTAATATTTTAAAAAAATTAGGCTTACATTATTCAATTACAAAATTTTCTTTTAATTTTCTTTTTATAATACCGTTTTAAAGTTTGGTTGCAAAAAAAATGCTAAAGTGATACAATTATTTCCGTTGTTTTGTTTTGGAGGTAAAAAAATGGAAAGTATTTTAGAGCAAAAAAATCCACTAGGATATGAACCAGTTAGGAGATTGCTAGGAAAATTTGCTATACCGTCTGTTATTGCTTTTCTTGTGAACAATCTTTATAACTTGGTTGACCAGATATTTATTGGACAGGGCGTTGGATATTTGGGAAATGCAGCTACAACAGTGGCGTTCCCAGTTGTTACTATTACATTGGCATTAGCAATGCTTTTTGGTGCAGGGGCAAGTGCGTATGCAGCAATTAAGCTGGGTGAGGGCAAACAACAAGTTGCGGAAAAAGTGCTAAATAATGTGTTTGCTATACTTGTTACGGTTGGTATAATTATATCAGTTTTGGGAATTATTTTTCTTGAGCCCATGCTTAGATTATTTGGAGCAATGGACAAAATTATGAAATATGCTACAGATTATACATCTATTATCCTTATTGGAACACCCTTTATGACATTAAGTGCGGGGCTTAGTAATATGGTGCGTACAGACGGAAACCCAAGGCTTTCAATGATAAGCATGGTAGTTGGTGCATTGCTTAATACCATTTTAGACCCAATTTATATTTTTGTTTTGGACTGGGGCGTTAAGGGTGCAGCTATTGCTACTGTTACCAGCGAGATAATTTCAGCAATTATTATATGTTATTATTTTATGAAGAAAAGCAAATTGCGTCTTAGAAAAAGCCAATTCAAGCTGGATTTTATGCATATTAAAAATTTTACGGCCCTTGGCATTGCAAGTTCAATAACTCAGCTAGCAATTACAGTTTTATTGGTTTTACTTAACAATACACTTGTATATTATGGCGATCAAAGCCCTGTTGGCGGCGATGTTGCCCTTAGTGCAATGGGAATTGTTATGAAGGTGAGTTCAATACTTATAGGCGTAAATATTGGTATAAGCGTTGGGGCACAACCTATAATAGGTTTCAATATGGGTGCAATGCAGTTTAAAAGGGTAAAAGAAACATACATAGCTGCTGTTATCAGTGCAACTGCATTTTCTGTAGTTGGATGGATTGCGTGCGTATTTTTTCCAGGAAGTATATTGAAAATTTTTGGTACACAGGACATTGTTTTTGCGGAATTCGCAGAAAAATGTATGCGAATTTATCTTTTTTCAATATTTGCCTCAGGATTTATTATTGTTACTACGGGATATTTTCAGGCTACAGGGCAGCCATTTAAGGCTTCGGTACTATCTATGCTTAGGTCATTGCTGCTTTTGGTACCGTTAATAATTATTTTACCGCTGTACTTTGGGTTGGATGGCATATTATATGCAGGTCCTGTGGCGGAGTTCATAACTCTTACAGTTGTTGTTGCATTTATTATTAAAGAAATTAGAATGTTAAATGAAAGGTCTGCGTAGTTACAGTTTAGTGGTATTTTTTAATGAGGCATTGACAAAGCTTTGTTGAAAGGTTAAGATTACTAAGAAAATACAGCATATGACGATACCCAGGCTGTAAGGGGGACAAAATAAATGGAAATAAAGTCAATACAAACAAAAAAAATATACAAAAATATTGTTGAACAAATTATTTTCCTAATAAGGGAAGGTAGCCTTAAAAGTGGGGATAAATTGCCACCTGAACGTGCTTTAGCAGAAATGCTTGATGTTAGCCGGGCATCACTTAGGGAAGCACTTAGCGTTATGGAGATTATGGGCGTAGTGGATATTAGACCAGGAGAGGGTTCATTTGTATCTGAATTGGATGTTCAGCCGTTCATTGCTCTTTTAATGCCTTTGCTTCTTAAAGAGGGAACTTTTGAGGATGATTTATTGGAATTTAGACGAATTATTGAAACTGCAGGAGTTAAGCTTGTATGCAAAAATCTATATGAAAATAAAGAAATGCTTAAAGAACTTAAAGAGATAATCGATGAAATGGGTGAAAATCTTGATGATGCAGATGCAGGTGCAAAGCTTGATATAAAATTTCACAGAATGCTTTTTTCTATGAGCAATAACATTGTGCTTGTTAAGGTTTTGGAATATTTGGGCTTTATACTTGAAAGAACAGTTAAATTTAATCGAAACTCAATTCTTAAAAAGCATGGCAGTGCAAGTGCTTTGTATATGTTCCATACGGATATATACCAAGCAATTGTTAGAGGTGATGCAAATTCTGCAGCAAGGTCACTTGAGGAGCATTTTGACTTTGTGCACAGCAAAATATAAATAAATTTAATATCCATTGTTTAGAATTACCTCGAATATTTTTATCATTCGAGGTAATTTTGATTAAACACACAAGAAAATAGTTGAAATAAAAAGTTTACTGTGATAAAATTAGTAGCTGTATGATAACTGGAAATTTTAGGAACACTGCAAAGATAAAATTTTAGTGATATTAGTAGCGTGTAGCCTAAAATTACCAACAGAAACAGTGAGTATATTTAAATTCATTGTTTCAATAAAAAATAAGATGGAGGTTTACAAAAATGGAAAGCATGGTTTATCTGGCTCCTGTGATGGGAGTGGCTCCTGTGATGGGAGTAATTGCACTTGTATTCGCTTTTATCTTGGCTTCTAAGGTTGGAAAACAGGAGGAAGGAACAGACAGAATGAAGGAAATTGCTGCTTCTATTCATGAAGGCGCACAAGCATTCCTTTTTGCAGAGTACAAAATACTTATTATCTTTGTAATTGTTCTGTTCGTATGTATTGCCATAGGTGTTGGATTGACAACAGCAATCTGCTTTGTTGTTGGCGGATTGTTCTCAACCCTTGCAGGTTATTTCGGTATGAATGTAGCTACAAAAGCTAATGTAAGAACTGCAAATGCAGCAAGAGAGGGTGGCATGAATAGAGCTCTTTCAACAGCATTCTCTGGCGGAGCCGTTATGGGTATGAGCGTTGTTGGGCTTGGCTTATTGGGAATTAGCGTTATTTATGCAATTACAGGAAATACTGGCGTTTTATTCGGCTTTAGTCTTGGTGCTTCATCAATTGCCTTGTTTGCACGTGTTGGCGGTGGTATTTACACAAAAGCTGCAGACGTTGGTGCTGACCTTGTTGGCAAAGTTGAGGCAGGTATTCCTGAAGATGACCCTCGTAATCCAGCGGTTATTGCAGATAACGTAGGCGATAACGTTGGTGATGTTGCAGGTATGGGTGCTGACCTTTTTGAATCTTA
>JAQVIB010000143.1 GCA_028695945.1 Lachnospiraceae bacterium | reverse complement strand
TGCTGTAGATAAAGGAATAAATACTATTAAGTTAATTAACTATTATAAAGAGGATATGCCTGAAATAGAAATTGCCTTAGACCCAACTAAAACACCATCAGAAAACGCACAAAAGTACTATAATAAATATAATAAGGCAAAGCGAACACTGGCTGCCCTTGAAATACAAAAACAGCAAAATGATGAGGAACTAGAGTATCTTGAAGGTGTCCTTAATGCAATTGATGCCTCCACCGATGAAGCTGACTTAAATGACATACGCAATGAGCTTATAGAACAAGGTTTTATTAAGCGTAAGCGTGGAGATAAAAAAAACAATAAACAGCAAAAAAAATCAAAACCTCTTCATTATGTTTCAAGCGATGGTTTTGACATTTACGTTGGAAAAAGCAATATTCAAAACGATGAACTTACAATTCATTTTGCAAAAAGTAATGATATTTGGATGCACACTAAAAATATTCCTGGTTCACATGTTATAATTACCACAAATGATGCCCAAAACGTGCCAGAGCAAACAATTATTGAAGCTGCTAATCTTGCAGCATTTAATAGCAAAGGCAAGAATGGAAGCAATATTCCTGTTGATTATTGCCCAAGGAAAAATGTAAAAAAACCTGGCGGTTCGAAACCTGGCTTTGTTATTTACGAAAACAATAAAACTGTATACATTACCCCAAACGAAGTAATGGCAGAAAACATGAAAAAGGCCTAAATGTTTAAGGGCTCTACATTATAGGTAATTAATTTAAAAACACTACCGTTCTTAATTTTCTTGATAAATATAAAGCCTTTTCTTGGAAAATCACAAGATGAGGCTTTTCTATTTGATGCACTTAATATGTGTATTTTTTTACTAAATCAGATGAAAAAATTCTACATCACCTTTTTAAGGTATCTTAATTTTACGTATTCAACAATATTTGCAAGTAACTGCCCATTTGTAGGTTTTTTTGAAAACGCACAGCCAAAAACACTTGCACACCCCATTCCTTCGTCTTTTTTCCACGAGGAATCAATAGCATGTCGCATGGCACGTTCTACTTTACCAGCAGTTGTTTTATACTCCTTTGCAACATCAGGGTAAATACGCTTTGTTATACCCATAGATGTATCCTCTTCATTTAAAATCATCAATACAGAACTTCGTATGTAGTAGTACCCCTTAAGACTTGGTGAGATTCCAAGCCTGCTAATAATATCGGAAACTATATATTCCGTATTATCTTCACCCATTACCTTTAATTCCTCAGTTTCAGGAGATTGCATTAATTGTAATTGCACACCGTTCTGCATTTTACTTTCATGAGCTTTCATACTTTTATACTTTTATACACTTGAGCAACTCTTCTTTTTAAGCACACACCACTGAATGGCTTTACCAAAAAATATTTTGCACCAAGGTCTATTGCCATTTGTGAAACTGTGTCGCTTTCGAACCCACTCATTGCAATTACACCCGTTTGTGTAAAACTAGCCTCCTCAAGTTCTTCCAATATCCATAGGCCATCATTTACAGGCATAACCAAATCTATAAGAGCAATATCAGGTGCAAGTTCCATAATTTTTTTCAGCGTTGCTTCACCATTCGTTGTTATAGCAACAACCTCCATATCTCCGTCTGCATCAATACTCTCTTTAACCATATTTGCAAAGCTTTTATCGTTATCCGCAATCAAAATCCTAATTCTGTGTTTTTCCACATCAAGCACCTCCGCCTGTAACAATTTTGCTTTTAAATTATCTAAATTAAACACTAATTTTAAGGTATAAAAATTTTTTCAATTTATGTAAACTTTATAACGTATTGTTGCATAGAATTACAACTTCATCGCATTTTTTCACATTATGGCTAAATTTATTTTTAAAATCTACATTAATCTGCTTTTCCTGAGTTAAACTACTTAATAATACCACAATTCAACCCATTATTACAAACATCTTCACATATTTTTTTATTTTTGTCAATACTAGGTAATATCATTGTTGACATATTGGTAACCAAACTTATAATTATATTGAGGTGAATGCTATGTTATTTAAAAACATTAATATATTATCATGCAATGGCGAAATACAAAAGGATATGTATCTTGCAGTTACAAACAGCATTATAAGCTACATGGGAAAAACAGCTCCAACTGAAACCTATGATAGAGTTTTCGATGGCACAGACATGCTTTTAATGCCTGGGTTTATTAATACACATTGCCATGTTCCAATGACCTTACTTAGAAGCCTTGGTGGAAATCTTTCACTGAGTGATTGGCTTACCACTGCCGTTTTCCCAACTGAAGCAAAACTTACAGAAGAATTTGTGTATTATGGTGCAATGCTTGGAATTGCAGAAATGATAAAATGCGGAATAACTTCATTTAATGATATGTATTACTTTAGCCAAAAAATTTGCACTTCTCTTCTTGAAAGTGGCATTAATGGCAACATTGCTATGGATGGTTTTGCTTTCGATGACCGTCTTAAAAATAAATATTCTATTCCTGCAAGCGTACTTTATGACTTCCATAAAGAATTTAACAATAAAAATAACGGTCAAATTAAAACAGATATGTGCATTCACGCTGAATATACCTCTGATCCAAAAAAGGTTGAAAAACTAGCTGAAATTGCAAAAAATACAGGGTCAAATATTCAACTTCATTTATCTGAAACACAAAGCGAAACTGATGGTTGTATAAAACGATATGGGAAAACTCCTGCACAGTTTTTTTGTGATTATGGTGTATTCGATAATCCAACAACTGCTGCACATTGTGTATATTTAAGTGATGATGACCTTATACTTTTGAAAGAAAAAAACGTAAGTGTGTCCCACTGTCCAATCAGCAATCTTAAACTAGGCAGTGGTATTGCTGACATTGTGAGAATTCAACAAAGCGGCATAAATGTAACACTTGGAACTGATGGTTCCGCCTCCAATGATAATCTTAATTTTCTTGAGGACTTGAAAACTTCAATTCTTCTACAAAAAGGTATTCATAAAGATGCTTCACTTTTAACGTCTAGGGATATAGTTAGGATTGCTACCAAAAATGGAGCTATTGCTCAAGGGCGAAATAACACTGGCGAAATAGCCGTAGGTAAAAAAGCCGACCTCTTTATAGTCAACTTCAACTCACCTAACCTTCAGCCTGTTACAGATATGCTTAATGGTGTTGTTTATGCATCTCTTCCCGAAAATATTGTGCTGACAATGGCTAACGGAAAAGTTCTATATGAGAAAGGTGAATTTAAAACCATTGACATTGAATCAATTTTAGCTAACGTAAAGGAAATAAAAAAATTATTGTATTCAAACTGATTATTGTAAATGTGCAAACAGGGACACTTTTTGTGTCCCTTCATCTGCATTTATTTTATCATGTTCTCAATAAAAATTCCATATCCCTTTTTTGCATCATTCACAAAAACATGTGTTACTGCACCAACAAGTTTACCATTTTGAATTATTGGACTTCCACTCATGCCTTGAATTATTCCACCAGTCTTATCAATCAATCTATCATCTGTAACTCTTATAACCATACCTTTATCAGCACTTGTTCCAAACCGACTTATACTTTCAATGTTTATAGTGTAGTCCTTTACCTCGCCATCAATAACATCACTACGAATAGTGGCATTGCCTTCTGTAACATCTTGCATAAGCCCTATTTCTAATTCTTCTCCATCAAGACTTTTTATACCGTCGGCATTCATTGTTCCAAAAATTCCGCTTGAAGTATTGGTCAAAACATCACCAACTATATTTTCTTTATCAAGCATACCAATTATTTCTCCTGGCTCACCACTTTCGCCCTTGTTAACACCAGAGAGTTCTGATAAAGTAACAACTCCTTCCGCAACAGGTATTAACTCCTTTGTATCCACATCGTACACTCCATGTCCAAGTGCTGCAAATTTTCCACTTTGTGGTTCAATAAATGTTACTGTACCAAGACCTTGTGTAGAATCACGTACCCATGCTCCTATTTTATATTCTCCAAATTCATTTTGCACTGGAATAACTTCCAGATCCATAAGATTATCGTTCCTCTTCACTTCAAGGTTAAGTGCATTACCATCCGTAGAACTTACGGCATCTTTTAGTTCTTCTTTTTCTGTTACTGTTGCTCCATTGCAGCTTATAATAATGTCTCCAGTTTTAATTATACCTTCGGATGGTTTTGCGACTTTACCATCTTCTTTTTTTACACTACCTGTACCTAAAACCATAACACCTTCAGTTTTCATTACAACACCAACAACCTTACCACAGGTAATAACCTTTGTTTGCGGAATAATATTAACAGAAACAGTTTTTAAAGGAATGCCAAATGCAGAAATTTCCGCTTTTGCTGTACCCTCCCGAGTTGGAGTAACAATTGTAGTTTTATTTAAATCTATAACTATATTTTCTTTAACAGGCTTAGTTTCCATTCCAGATACAATGATGTTTTCCTCATTGTAAAGACTTGCTCTAAGAGGTACATTATAACAAATTGATTGTTCATAACCCGCAATTAAGTTTATTCTTTCGGGTATAATAAATTCAATAGCAAAGACCGCCGTACCAAAAAGCAAAAAAACAAAAGCCAGTAATATATAAATTGTCTTTTTCCGCATAGCTTTCACCCTCCTCACTATTTAAGATGACCCTAAACAGATATTGCTATGCAGACAAAAATTATATGAATATGCGTATTAATAAGCTTTTTTGAAGTTTAGTAGGTATGAAATTTTTTGAAATTAAATATTTACTATTATTATGTCTTTTTAACAAAAATAAAGAACATTGAAATTACTTCCAACGCCCTAAATTTATTTGCTATTCAGTTTTAATTTCCATATTTTTGTGTATTTTAATTAATTCAATACGTTTGTCATCTATTTTTTCAACCTTAAATACCAGCTTCCCAACAGTAACCTTTGGACGCTCTTCTTCATCTGGTATTCTGCCAAGTTGACCAATTAGAAATCCACCTATTGTATCATAGTAATTGTTGTCTTCAAATTCAACATTAAACAATTCTTCAACTTCGTCAATCTGTGTTGTACCTTTTACAAGGAATGTATTTTCATCAATTTCACGAATTTCCTCTTCGTCAACATCATATTCGTCAAATATATTTCCTACTATTTCTTCAATTAAATCCTCCATCGTAACAATTCCTGCTGTACCACCGTATTCGTCAATAACAATAGCCATTTGCACTTTGTTTTTTTGCATATCCTCAAAAAGCTCATCAGTTTTTTTTGAAAATGGCACAAAATATGGCTCAAGTATTATATCATTAAATTTAAAATTTTCTCCGTTGCTTCCGTCAGCATAAAATTTAAGTAAATCTCTTACACGAAAAAACCCAATTATGTCATCAATATTTTCATCATATACAGGTATCCTTGAAAACTTTTCTTCACTTATAACTGTTAAAATGTCCCTCAAGGTAGAGTTTAACCCAACTGCTACAATATCAGTTCTATGTGTTGCAACATCCCCAACAAGGGTGTTGTTAAACTCAAA
>JAQVIB010000142.1 GCA_028695945.1 Lachnospiraceae bacterium | reverse complement strand
AGAACCAATAGATGCCTCTTTAATTTCTACTCTCTGTAAACCTTCATATTCATAAAGCTTGCTAATTTTTACCCTTTCGCTAAACTCTGGGTTATGTGCATTAACAAGAATACAATCGTCATTTACCTTAATAGTACCATTTTCAATTTTACCTATACCAATACGACCAACATATTCGCTGTAATCGATTGTAGTAATAAGTGTTTGAAGAGGTGCTTCTGGGTCACCTTCTGGTGCAGGAATATGCTCAATAATTGCTTCAAACATACACTTCATGTTTTCATCCTGTGTTTCTGGGTTAAGTGAGGCAGTACCTTGTCTTGCAGATGCAAATACAAATGTAGAATCAAGCTGTTCATCATTTGCATCAAGCTCCATAAAAAGTTCAAGAACTTCATCCACAACTTCAGTACAACGTGCTTCTGGCCTGTCCACTTTGTTTACGCAAACAACAACAGGAAGTTCAAGTTCAAGTGCTTTTCTAAGAACAAACTTTGTCTGTGGCATTGGACCTTCAAATGCATCTACAACAAGCACAACACCGTTTACCATTTTAAGAACACGCTCAACCTCGCCGCCGAAATCAGCATGTCCAGGTGTATCAATAATATTAATTTTTATATCACCGTAGTGTACAGATGTATTTTTTGATAGAATCGTAATTCCACGTTCTCTTTCAATGTCGCCAGAGTCCATAACCCTTTCTTGTACTACCTGATTTGAACGGAAGGTACCACTCTGCTTTAAAAGCTCATCAACCAAGGTTGTTTTACCATGGTCAACGTGTGCAATTATGGCAACATTACGGATATTTTCATTCTTAATTCTCATTTCATTACTCCCTTATTATTCTAACTTTATACAACCACATAATTCCCCAACTTATGTATTTTAACACAGTAATTACCCATGTGCAATTTTTTTTATTTGTTTTCGGTGTAAAAGAATGTTGCACAATGAGGAAAAATACCAACAAAATGCCTAAAATTTATAGCATACAGTAATAAATCATATTATAACTACATTATTCAGAAACATATAAAAAGCGTGATGACAATAGTCATCACGCCGTTGCGCTTCCAATATTAGAAAGAGCAGTGTTGCTCAAATCGTTTATTATATATCAAATGCAATTAAAAAATGTACAGTTGACTATATCGTAAAATGATTAAGCACGTGTTACGTTCGCAGCCTGTGGTCCTTTAGCGCCCTGAACAACTTCGAATTCTACTTCCTGACCTTCTTCAAGAGTCTTGTAGCCTTCTGACTGGATAGCTGAGAAATGTACGAATACATCATCTTCACCATCTACGGAAATAAAACCGAAACCTTTTTCTGCGTTAAACCATTTTACTGTACCTTTTTTCATTGAAAATCCTCCTAGCATAAAAAAAAATTGAAATGTGTTGTTGTTGCATTCATGTGTTTCAAACACTCTCATGCGACATATAGAATAATAACACAGATAATTATTTGTGTCAATCTATTATTTTAATTATTGGCTTCTATTTCCATTAATTTATCGGCAATATCCATAATCTTTCAACAAATTTCCGCCAATAATTGCCATTCTTGCCAATTCATCGCATCTTTCGTTTTCAACATTATCGGCATGTCCTTTAACCCATATAAATTTTACCTTATGTTTTTCAAGTAGAACGAGCATATTTTCCCATAAGTCAATATTAGATGCCATTTCTTTATTATTACGCTTCCAACCATTTGCCTTCCACTTTTTTACCCAACCTTTTTCAATTGCATCTACCACGTATTTTGAGTCGCTGTACAAATTCACCATGCAAGGCTCTTTTAGTGCCTCTAACGCCCTTATAACCGCCAGTGCCTCCATACGGTTATTTGTGGTAAGTTCAAACCCCTCAGACAGTTCTTTCCTAGTTCCATTATACAAAAGCACTGCTCCATAACCGCCCTGCCCTGGGTTGCCTGAACAGGCACCATCTGTATATATATCAATTGTTTTCATATCATTTTCCTCTCTATATTTCAATCTCCATAGCCGTACCTATCGTTAAATCTTCTGGCGTTGTAATTTTTATATTCTGATAGCTTCCCATAACTACAGCAACGCTGTAACCCGCCTTTTCCATAACCATAGCATCATCTGTAACTGCTTCAAAATTCTCTACGCTTTCATATGCCTTTTTAAGTAAATCAAATTTGAATCCCTGTGGTGTTTGTACCGACCACAACGTATTTCTGTCAGGTGTGCCTCTTACAATACCGTTTTCATCAACTGCCTTAATTGTATCTTTAACAGGAACAGCCAGTATGCAAGCACCTGTCTGCTGTGTTTTTTCAATTACATCTAATATATTTTTTTCTGTAACAAAAGGTCTAACTCCATCATGTATAAGCACAGTTTCTGTGTCCTTGCTAAGTGCATAAAGTCCATTTAGAACAGAATTATATCTTTCTTTTCCACCTTCAACAATGGTTACCTTTTTCCACCCAAATTCCTTTTTTAAATCCTGAACATATTTCATATACAGCAAGGAAGTAACAACAATTATTTCATCTATTTCTCTAACCTTCTCAAATTTTCCAACTGTATGCACTATTATTGGCTTTTCCCCAATACTTAAAAATTGTTTGCTTATGTTTCCGCCCATTCGCTTGCCGCTGCCGGCCGCCACAATTACAGCACCGCATTTTTTCTGCATAAAAAATCACCCTTTACTTGAAAGAAGTCGACCTAAAATTTAAGTCGACTTCATAATCAATCTTTTTTCTTTGTAAAAATCATACGTCCTGCCGCTGTCTGCAAAACGCTTGTAACAATAACATTGATGGTTTCCCCAGTAAACTTACTTCCGCCTTCAACAACAATCATTGTTCCATCATTAAGATATGCAACACCTTGTCCATACTCTTTACCAGCTTTAATAACAGTAACCTGCATATCCTCGCCAGGCAAAACCACTGGCTTAATAGCATTGCTAAGTTCATTTATATTAAGCACCTTAACGCCCTGAAACTCTGCCACTTTATTAAGGTTAAAATCATTTGTAACAACAAATGCATCAATTTTTTCTGCCATTTTAAGTAATTTACTGTCCACCTCAAGCTGTTCTTTTGTAGAAAAATCAACTATTTCAACATGTACAGACGTCTGCTTTTGTATCTCATTTAATATGTCAAGACCTCTTCGGCCTCTGTTTCTTTTAAGAGAATCTGATGAGTCCGCAATGTGCCTAAGTTCTTCAAGCACAAAGTTTGGTATAATAATTTTTCCTTCTATAAATCCAGTTTTAAGTAAATCTAATATACGTCCGTCAATTATAACACTTGTATCAAGTATCTTCTGCTTACCACTTACATTTCCCTTTGTTTTAACACCTTCTATTATCCCGCTAAAACTATCAATTTCGTCTTTCTTTCTGCTTGCAACCCTAAAACCAATAATTCCAAAAATAATATTAAGCAAAACTGTGATTGTTGGTGCTATGATGCCGCCATAACCACTTATTGAAAGTCCTATAAGGTTGGCAATTGTAAGCCCTATAAAAACACCGAACACACTTGCCAATAGTTCCTTAAGGCTCATCTTTACAAGTTTTGTTTCAACGGAATCCATTTTGCTTAGTATAGCACTGCTAATTATCGGAGCAAAAAAGAAGAAGAAAACAAACCCAAGGATACCACCTATTACATAAATATAACGTTCAGACACAAGTTCGCCTATTTTTGCTTCATTGGCATTATATGCTATCCTAAGCAATATACAAGCAATTGCTGTAAATAAAGTGCTTATTAAAAATTCAATTCCTCTTTTAAGCATGCCATTCCCCCCTTCTGTTGTTTAAATTTTTTGATTAGCAATTGCTTAACAGAAATATATATTTTACCACTTCATAGTTTATCAACTTAACAGCCTTTTTGCAAGATAATCTTCTGCCACATTTTGTTCTATTTCCTTTGCATATGCAATTTCACTAATAATTATCTGCTTTGCATTATTTAGCATCTTTTTTTCCGCACCTGAAAGACATCTTTCTTTTTCTCGAAGCATGAGATTTCTAGTTACCTCAACCACTTCTGGAAGTCTCCCACTTCTAATCTTTTCCAAATTTTCCTTATACCTAATGTTCCAATTACTTTGAATTACAACTGGCTTATTTGCGACCTGCTCAATGGCATCATTAAGTTGATCCAAATTAGATACTGGACGAATACCAATCTGCTCAGTTTTTTTTGCAGCAACCTTAATTTTTAAATTTCCATTTGGTATTCTAATAATATAATGATTTTCCTCTGCACCCTCTTTGTCAGAAACCTCTATATCGTCAATAACGCCTGCCCCATACATTGGGTATACAATTTTATCTCCTATTTCAAACACAAAAACACCCTCTTAATCTAATAGGTTACTAAACTTATCATTTACAATTATAGCACATTAGGCGTTTGAAAGCAAACTAAATATTTTATCAACTCGCAACAAATATGTCAAGTGTATTTATTCCCAAAATTTGCACATATTATACCTTCACAACTTGCTATGCTTTTGTTGAAAATTTCACGGTATGTTGATTCACACTTTCCGAATTATTGTATTGTTTTGCTGGCTTTGTTGACACATGAACAAAAAAATGCTAAATTAAATTGTAGTACGTAGTTTTAAAAACAAGAACTTGATATATTTATGTGACAGGAGGATTTTTATGTCCCAATTTCAAATTTTTAGTGATGGTGCGGCGGACATTCCTATTAAAATTGCCAAGGAAAATAACATTGAGGTTATACCATTTTATGTATCCTTGGATGGTGAACATTATTTAAAAGAAATGACAGAGCTTAGCCTAGATGTATACTATAAAGAGTTTGTTGAAAAACATCTTTTCCCAAAAACCTCTCTGCCAGCAGTGCAGGATTACATAGACGCCTTTACCCCTGCACTTGAAAACGGTAAAGACATTCTTTGCTTTAATATAACCACAACACTAAGTGGCTCACATCAGTCTGCTAACACTGCCGGCGAAATTCTAAGTGAAAAATTTCCTAATGCCAAAATCTATATTATGAATTCATGGCTTGCAACGGGTGCACAGGAATTTCTTGTAGTTGAAGCAGCAAGAATGCAGCGTGACGGGCTTTCTATAGACGAAGTTAAGACAAACTGCGAAAAGCTTAGGCATAGTGCAAGAATAATTTTTATGGTAGGTGGTCTTGAACATCTTCAAAAAGGTGGAAGAATTGGAAAAGTAGGCGCAGCGGCAGGGGGTATATTGAAAATCAAACCCCTTATAGAGCTTAAAGACGGAGAAATAAGTCTTGCAGGTGTTACCAGAAGTCGTAAAGGCGGTATGAAAAAGTTAGCAGAAATAACCAGAGGATATTTTGAGAAAACAGGTGAAAAAATTGAAGATTTCCTTTTTACCGTTGGTGAAACTAATACTCCAGAAGAAATAGAGTCATTCCAAAATGAACTTAGAAGTGTTATGCCTAACATTGTGTTTGAAAAGAACTTTCTTATTGGTGCAACAATATCCGCCCATACAGGTC
>JAQVIB010000141.1 GCA_028695945.1 Lachnospiraceae bacterium | reverse complement strand
TAACTTTGTTTATATTTTAATTTTTCTAGTGCCTTTTAATGCTTTGCGTTACTGTGCCTTTAGAGATAAGCACCGCATACCAGTAAAAGTGCTTTTTACACTTTTAACTATTATATTTTCTGCCCAGGCGTTAATATTTTGCTATATTGCACGTCAGCCTTATTGGAACACATCAGTTACACAGCGTTATCAGCTTATTTTTTCAGTATTTAATTTGCTTTTATCCTTTGTACTTATAAAGGAAAAGCTGTCTAAACAAATGTTTATTTTTGGGTTTCTGTTTTCAGTTGCCTCTTCAATTATGGTAAATGCTAATTATGCTGAAAAACTGCTTCTTCTGCAATTTCCAATTCAAACAACCTATTTTTTCACCAATATAGTAACTATTTTGCAAATTGCCATTATCTTTCCGTTTTTACTAAAACTAATGAATTCTATTATTCTTCCTGCTTTAAATATCTCCTCCGGAAAGTCATGGAATATGGTATGGTTTATTTTCATATTTTTCTATAGCGGAACATTTCTTTCAACCTATAGCTTTGCCTTCGAAAGGTCATCAAACCTTTCTAGCTACATTGTTCGCATTTTTTGCTTTGGAAGCATTATTGTATGCAGTATTATTTTTGCAGTAGCCCTTAAACAAACTGCGGAAAATGTTGCCCTTATGGAAAAATCAACCATGATACAACGTCAGCTTACAATGGAGCAAGCACATTATCATACTCTTTCCCGTCATATTGAAGAAACCAAAACTGCACGACATGATTTAAGACATCATCTAGCACTAATACAATCATATGTGGACTCTGGTAACATAGTTGAACTAAAAAAATATGTAACCCAGTATATTAAATCTGTTTCCGATGATACAGTAATAACCCTATGCAAAAATTATGCCGTAAACACAATTGTGCACTACTATTTGGAACAGGCAAAAAGTGAAAATATAGAAACCGACATCCGCATTAATCTGCCTGAAAGCATAGCCGTTACCGACTGTGACTTGTGCATTGTATTTGGAAATCTTCTAGAAAATGCACTGGAGGCATGTAACCGTCAACAAGCATTTAACCCATTTATTACTGTAAGTGCTGCATTGGCAGGGGATTATGTGGTAATTGCGGTAGACAATAGCTATGGTGGGAAAATTAAAAAGGAGAATGGTGTTTTTCTTTCCTCAAAAAGAGAAGGAAAAGGTATTGGCATTACCTCTGTTCAAGCCGTTGCTGAAAATTATAACGGCCAAGCGGATTTTGACTTTTGTGAGGGTGTATTCAGAGCATCAGTTATGCTGAAACTTGTGGAGTAAATGGCTTCTTTTTTCCATTACCACCTCGACCCATCTAAAACCGCATGAATATGCGGTTTTAATAAAGTTTTTGGTCTCGCTTTTTTCAAAAAGCGAGTGGGTTTGGGCAACGCCCAAGGTTTTCTTCCATCACACGTTTGCATTTATCTTCTTTTGCATTAATTCTTTGTTTATGCTGTATAAAAGTGCATTTTCAGGTGTTATTTTTCCGCTTTTATAAAGATTATATATGCTTGTATCCATGGATATCATATTTTCATCGCCAGAAGAAAATATAGCCGAATCAATTTGGTGTATCTTTGATTCCCTAATCATATTACGTATTGCACTGTTTATAAACATAACCTCAAAAGCAGGTACTACCTTGCCATCAACAGTTGGTATAAGCTGTTGGGATACTACAGCCCTAAGTACCATTGAAAGCTGAACCCTAATTTGCTGCTGCTGTTGTTCTGGAAATGCATCAATAATACGGTCTATTGTGTTTGCGGCACCAATGGTATGCAGTGTAGAAATAACAAAATGTCCAGTTTCTGCCGCCGTTACCGCTGTGCGAATGGTGTCGCTGTCCCTCATCTCTCCAATAAGAATCATGTCTGGCGACTGCCTAAGGGATGCCATCAACGCTACAACATAGCTTGGTGTATCCATTGGCACTTCTCTTTGGCTTACAACACTTTTTTTGTGCTTGTGCAAATATTCAATAGGGTCCTCTAAGGTAATAATGTGACCATCTCTGCTTTCGTTAACTGCGTTTACAATACATGCAAGGGTTGTGCTTTTTCCGCTTGCCGCAGGGCCTGTTACCAACACAAAGCCGTTGTTAAAATCGGCAATGCTCATTACATTCTCAGGTATATTAAGTTCCGTATACACAGGCAGTTCAAAAGAAATTACACGAATAATTGCCGCCAACGACCCTCTTTGCTTATAGGTATTCACCCTAAATCTGGATAAGTTCTTTACAGAAAAAGAAAAGTCGTCATCGCCACCATTTATAAGTAACGATAGACTCCTGTCATCAGCAAGGTTATACATTTTTTCAATAATCTCTTTGGTATCCTCTGGCATAAGCCTTTCCGTTTCTAGCCTTTGAATATTCCCACTTACTTTATAAGATACAGGAAGTCCTGCAATTACGAAAATATCAGACGCACCCCTGTTAACTGCTTCAGATAAAATATTTATAACATCCATTTTTGCACCTCTGTCTTTTTAAAAGGTTAATTAAAAAACTGGCAAATCTAAAAAGGTTGGTGTGTCCTCTATTACTCTATTATTAACAACCTTCCACCCTAAAATTTCTACTTTGCCCTCTGTAAACTTAGCCGATACAGCAAGTTCCATTTCGTCTTTTACTGCTACAGCATAAGAAATATTCATTACGTTGCCTTCTTTAGTTATTATTGTTTTGTAGTCTTTTAAGTTACTTTCAATGCTCTCTATTTCCTCATTATTTTTTAATGAATCATCTATCTCAGCTAAAATCTCTTCAGCCTTGTTGTCTGCAACATAATATTGCGTAAGACTTTCAGCTGTTTTTTGGGAAAGTTTATAGTCTCTGTTAGCCGCCATAAATGATATACAAGCAAAAATTGTAAGGCACAAAAGTATGAATGCCATAAGAATAGATGGGCCACCAATAGGAAGACCCATGGCTTTTAATTTACCTTTCATCATCTATTCCTCCCTGTAAAGGTCTCTGTTTCAAGACGATACACACTTTGATTGCTAAGTATATCTATAAAGTCAATGTCAGAACCAACAATTTCACCACTTGTTGTTTGTGTTACAACCATTTTAATACTTGCATTATCATCGTCACTAGGAACAAATTTTCCATCAAAATATACAGTTATGGTACCGTCCTTTTCCTCTGTTCCGTAGTAATTACAAAGGCTTTCCGTTTTTCCGCTGTCACTTTTAATAAGCTGTGCCGCATTTTGTGCTTGAATTACTGTATTGGTAAGCACTTGACTTTCTGTACTTAACTTTTCACCTGCTATAAAAATTTTCAGCACAATCACCGCAACTACAGAAAAAAAGAGCGTAACCACTATAAGCTCCATAAGAAAAAGTCCCGATTTATTTCTATTAAGATTGCTCATAACATCACCTGCTTAATAAACTTCCGCCAATATAAAATTATCTTTCCCCTGTGGGCTTTGAATTCTTATTTTCAACAGATTTTTTTCTATTTTTGTTACTTCAAACGAAGAAACATCCGTAATTTTTGTGCCAGAAACCGCATCTAAATCGTTATCAGCCTCACTAAAAAGCTCGTAAAGCTGCCCTTCGTAAGAATATATTTTTGTAATATAGCTTACACCATCAATATTTTCCTGTAAAAACAATGCGTCACCACCGTTAAATTCGCCCTTATACACCATGCCTTTTTCGCTAAAGGCTTTTACTTTATTTGAAACATAAAGCAGGCTGGTGCGAAGCTGGTAATTGTCTTCTGTATTTTCACTTATGCTTTGATATGTTTTTGCACCAACCACAAGTAATGCCGAAAGCGATAGTGCAAAAGCCAAAAAAATGCACAGCACAAAAAATACATCTATGCTGTGTTTTTTTGTATTGCTTTTAATCATTCAAATCACTCTCCGTAACAAAAATACTAGGCATTAGGTTTGCACCTATCAAATCATAATGCACCGTATATTTCTCATGGTTATAACTTAAACCATAGTTCTCCTCCAGATACTCTATATCCTTAGGATACTGCCCTTCAATGGCATAGCAATGCACAGCAGTTTTTGTAACTGCCTCTGTAAGCAACCTACGCCCATCTTCACTGCTGTTTTCAAACATTCGGTTGGTACTAATTATAAAAATTCCAAGTATAGAAGCAAGAAGTAATACGTAGCCCCACAACCCTGAAATGCCTTTCTTCTTTTTCGAAAAAATCACTGCTATCTCCTGCCCTCTCAGCCTAATGCAGACATAATTCCAAGCAACGGCATCATAACCATAAGAAGTATTAACCCTACCATTACAGACAATGCAATTACCAAAACAGGCTCTATGGAAGATACCATTTCCGATACTCTATCTTCTGACTCATTGGAATATTTTTCAGATATATTCTTAAGTGCAGTTTCTGCATTTCCGCTTTTCAAGCCTATGCTTAATATGCCTGCGTTTACACCCTCAAAAATTCCCGCTTTTTCAATTGCACTTAAAAGAGATTCACCTATGGATACATCTTCCTTGCATCTCTTTACTTTTTCCCTAATTAATGGATTAGTAATAAAGCAATCTGCTAAATTCATGGCATATTCCAATTCAAGCCCACTGGAAAAAGCCATTGAAAGCACCGCCGCAAACCTTGCCTTAGAAATAATAACACCTGTTTTGCTTTTTGCCATAAATATCTTTTCAAAATCAAATAATGTTTTTCCTTTATTAAGCTTTTTGTAGATTAGAGCTGCTGCAACTGTAAACGCAGCTGCACCAAACACCACCATGGCCACAAAGCTTAAAATTCTTCCTGCCTTCATAACGGCAACTGTTGAAGCTGGAATGTCACTGCCTAAATCGTAGTATACTTGGCTAAAAATAGGCAATATCTTCACAACAAGCACTAGCAAAACAATAAACATCATAATAACCATAATGCATGGGTATAACACTGCGGTTTTAATTGTGGAATATAGTTCTTCTTTTTTCTCATAAAAAATGTGAAGCTCTTCAAGAATTTTTTCCAAATTGCCTGTTTTTTCGCCCATCAGCACCATATCTGTAAGATAGGTTGGAAACGCTTCTGTCTTAACTAATGCCTGATTAAAAGCAGAACCTTCACTCATGGCATTAAAAATAGCCATAAACAACTCCTTACCCTCTATAGTTTTTTCATCTTCAGCAATTGTAAGTATTCCCTGCTCCAAAGACATCCCCGCCCTTAAAAGCATGGAAACCTCCATACAAAATGCAGATAATTCATGTTCTTTCAGCATTTTAGTTTCATTTTTATTCATGTTTTCACCATCACTCATGATTTATATATTTAATAAGCAAATTTTGCAGAATAGTTCTTTTCATTTGGCTTAAAAGTTACCTTTGAGCTTACTCCGCCTGCGGCAGTGGATGCAAAGGTTGGGTCCATAAGCTTCCAGTCATTTCCGTCAAAATAAATAATGTTGTCCACCCATCCAATATCTTTAATATAAACCGTTATCCATGCGTGGTAAGTGTTGCCAGCATAACCAACCATAAGCTTTGCAGGTATACC
>JAQVIB010000140.1 GCA_028695945.1 Lachnospiraceae bacterium | reverse complement strand
GATATGATTGCCAATGCAAAAAAACTTGAAGAAACATTAAGCAGTTTTGGTGTAGAGGCAAAGTTTATGCAGATAAATAAAGGCCGAACGGTTACAAGGTATGAACTTACACCTAGCCAAGGTGTTAAGGTTAGCAAAATTGTTAACCTTGCAGATGACATTGCCCTTAACCTTGGGGCAACAGGAATAAGAATTGAAGCACCAATACCAGGCAAGGCGGAAGTTGGAATTGAAGTTCCAAACAAAGAGACACAGTCTGTTTACCTTAGAAGTGTACTGGAGAGTGACGCATTTAAAAAATTTCCGTCCAAGCTTGCATTTGCACTGGGCGAGGATATTGCAGGCAATGCAATAGTAACCGATATTGGAAAGATGCCTCATTTACTTATTGCAGGGGCAACAGGAAGTGGTAAAAGTGTTTGTATAAACACACTTATAACAAGCATACTTTATAAGGCAGACCCTAAAGAGGTTAAGCTTTTACTGGTAGACCCAAAGGTAGTTGAACTTAGTGTATACAATGGTATTCCTCACCTTTTAATACCTGTTGTAACCGACCCAAAAAAGGCGGCAGGTGCATTAAACTGGGCCGTAAGGGAAATGCTTGGAAGATACCAAAGCTTTGCAGAGCATAATGTTCGTGACATAAAGGGTTACAACCAAATGAAGGAAGATAAGGGCGAAACTGATGTTATGCCACAAATTGTTATAGTTATAGACGAGCTTGCAGACCTTATGATGGCGGCACCAGGCGAAGTTGAGGATTCAATTTGCCGTTTGGCACAGATGGCAAGGGCAGCAGGAATGCACCTTATTATTGCAACCCAAAGACCGTCAGTTGACGTTATTACTGGTGTTATTAAGGCTAATATTCCATCAAGATTGGCTTTTGCAGTTTCTTCAGGAATTGATTCAAGAACTATTTTGGATGGTGTTGGTGCAGAAAAACTTCTGGGCAAGGGCGATATGCTGTTCTACCCTGTTGGCATGAGCAAACCTGTGCGTATTCAAGGTGCATTTGTAACAGACAAAGAGGTTGAAAATATCGTAGACTTTGTTAAGCAAGGTAAAAACACCACCTACGATAAAGCAATGATAGATACCATTACTGCGTCAAATAAATCAGCAGAGGCTGGAGAGGACAGCGATGAATTTTTTGACCAAGCTATTGACCTTGTAGTTGAAAAAGAAAAGGCATCTGTAAGTATGCTTCAGCGACAATTTAGAATTGGATACAATCGTGCGGCAAGACTTATGGACGATTTGGAAAGCAAGGGAATAGTAGGTTCGGAAGAAGGTAGTAAGCCACGCCGTGTACTTATTACCCAATCACAGCTTAACGAAATGCGTTATCCATCAGATGACGATATGTAAAATAAAAATAGCAGTTAAGTAAGTTAAGGATTTATATACAAAAAGGAGAAAACACAATGAATATAAAAATGGCTTTTGTTTCCCTAGGATGCGACAAAAACCTTGTTGATAGTGAGGTAATGCTTGGTTTATGTAAGCAAGGCGGAATTGAAATAGTTTCAGATGAGAGTACAGCGGATTTAATAGTTGTTAACACTTGCTGTTTCATACAGGATGCCCTTGAGGAAAGTATTGAAACTATTGTTGAAATGGGCGAGTATAAAAAGGAGGGTAATTGCAAGGGAATTATTGTTGCTGGATGTCTTGGTCAGCGTTATGAAAAAGATATATTTGATGAAATGCCAGAGGTTGATGCAGTGGTTGGTACAACTGCATACGAAAAAATTGTAGAAGTTGCAAAGCGTGTTTATGAAGGTGAAAAAATAAAAGAACTTACAGACATTGATATGCCCATGATTTCAGAAGATAATTCAATGCTTAGAATGCTGTCAACGGCAGGTCATTTTGCATATCTTAAAATAGCAGAAGGTTGCGATAACCACTGTACTTACTGTGTTATTCCTAAGCTTAGAGGAAAATATAGAAGCCGAACAATTGATAGCCTTGTAAAAGAAACAACGGTGTTGGCTGAACAAGGAATTAAAGAGCTTATACTTGTAGCACAGGATACTGCACTTTATGGCAGTGACTTATATGGAAAAAGCTGTTTGGATAAATTGCTTACGGAGCTTTGCAAGGTGGAAGGTATTGAATGGATAAGAATTCTTTACTGTTACCCAGAGCATATAACAGATGAAACCATTGCAGTAATGGCTTCAGAGGATAAGGTCTGTAAGTATTTGGATATGCCGGTTCAATCTGGATGTGATACTGTGCTTAAACGCATGGGAAGAAAAAATACTGCAAATATAATAGAAGAAAAAATAGAAAAACTAAGAAAAGCTATGCCAGAAATTACCCTTAGAACCACCCTCATTACAGGCTTTCCAGGGGAAACAGAGGAAGAATTTAATGCAACATTAAGCTTTGTTGAAAAAGCACGTTTTGATAGGCTTGGTGTTTTTACCTATTCTCAGGAAGATGGTACACCTGCGGCAATTATGGAAAATCAAATTGACGAGGACATAAAAGTAGAAAGAAAAGACAGAATAATGGAAATACAAAAGTTTATTTCTGCCGACAAATGCGAAAGTGCAGTTGGGAAAAAAATGAAGGTGATGGTTGAAGGCAGACTTCCAGAGGAGAAAGTTTACTGTGCAAGAAGTTACAAAGATGCCCCGGATATTGATGGCTTGGTTTTTGTAAGCAGTGAAGAAGAATTGCTTACAGGCGATTTTGCAGAGGTGGTAATAACCGAGGCTAGTGATTATGATTTATACGGAAGGGTGACTAAGTAGTGGAGATGAACTTACCGAACAAACTAACAATGGCAAGGGTTATAATGATACCTGTGTTTTTAGTGGTGCTGTTAAGTGGAGTTATTCCAGAACCGATGAATAGATATATTGCCGTTATAATATTTATAATTGCATCTTTTACCGATTATCTTGACGGGCATATTGCCAGAAAATACAATTTGGTAACAAATTTTGGTAAATTTATGGACCCGCTTGCAGATAAACTGCTTGTTGCGGCGGCGATTATTTCTATGGTTGAGCTTGGTGACATTGCAGCATGGATAGTTATAGTAATAATCAGCCGTGAATTTATTATTACAGGGTTTAGGCTTATAGCTGTGGAAGCAAATGTGGTTATAGCCGCAAGCTGGTTGGGAAAAACAAAAACAGTAAGCCAAATGGCAATGATTATAGTAGTTTTAAGTGGCATTGGTGGCATATTAGGTCAAATACTTATTTATGCTTCGGCAATACTAACAATTATTTCAGGTGTAGACTATATTGTTAAAAACAAAAGCGTGTTAAAAGGATAGGTGACAAAAGAATGAAAGCAGAGATTTTGGCAGTCGGAACAGAATTACTTTTAGGTGATGTTGTTAACACAAACGCACAATATATTTCCAAACAACTTGCACAACTTGGTATAGATGTATATTATCAAACTGTTGTTGGTGATAATGCCCAAAGGTTAGAAAAAACTATATTAAATGCCTTCGAAAGAGCTGACCTTATTATTACATCAGGTGGTCTTGGACCAACTGAAGATGACCTTACAAAAGAAACAGGAGCAAAGTATTTTGGCAAAAATCTTGTTCTTGACCAAAAAGCTATGGATATGCTGGAAAGCTTTTTTAAACGTCTTAACAGGAAGATGACTGAAAACAATGCCAAACAGGCATATGTGCCAGAGGGTGCATTGGTTATGTACAACAAAAATGGAACGGCACCTGGAGTTATTACAGAGGAAAACGGAAAAATTCTTGTAAATCTTCCAGGTCCACCAAGAGAGCTTATTCCTATGTTTGAAGAATATGTTAAGCCTTACCTTGCAAAAAAACAGGAAAATATTTTTGTTTCAAGAGTTTTAAGGGTTGCAAAAATAGGTGAAAGTGAAGCGGAAAATATGGTTAAAAATATTATTGCTACGCAAACAAACCCAACCATTGCAACCTATGTTAAAGGTTATGAGGTTGTTTTCAGAATTACCGCAAAGGCAAAAAATGAGGAATAAGCAAATAAAATAATTGACCCTATGGCACACGAGATATATAAACGTTTTGGCAACAATATTTATGCTGAGGGTGAAACTACCATTCAAAAGGTTACATGCCAAAAGCTTATGGACAAAAACCTTACTGTAGCAGTGGCTGAAAGCTGTACAGGAGGAATGCTTGCGGCGGCGTTCACCGATATTGCCGGTATTTCTAAAATTTTTATGGAAGGTGACGTAACTTACAGCAATGACGCAAAAGTTCGCCGTCTCGGGGTAAAGCCCGAAACACTTGAAAAATATGGTGCTGTAAGCCATGAAACGGCGGCACAAATGGCAGAGGGTATTGCAAAGGCCGCAGGTACAGAAATAGGAATTTCTACAACAGGAATTGCAGGCCCTGACGGAGGAACGGAAGAAAAACCTGTAGGTACGGTGTTTATTGGCCTATGGTTTAAAGGAGAGGTGAAAACAAAAGAAATTCACCTTGTTGGTAATCGTGAGAGAATAAGGCAAAGAACTGTAGATGCAGTGTTTGATTGGATTAGAAGAGAGATTGAATGAAATGGATAAGAAAAAAGGAACAATTCTTTTGTTTATAGCAGCAGTGATTGGTGGTTTAGGGTTTGTATTTATGAAGAATCTATTGGACAGCGGATTTTCGCCAATTCAATGCGTCGCAGGGCGATATATATTTGCAGTTATATTTATGTGCCTTTTTTATATTAAGGAATTGAAAAACATAACAAAAGAAGAACTGCATGGCGGAAGCTTCATGGGTGTGCTGTTGTTTTTGCTTTTTGTAATGCTAATGGAAGGGTTAAAAAGAACAACTCCATCAGTTAATGCATTTTTGTCCTGTACAACGGCAATTATGGTTCCTATAATATTATGGATTGGTTATAAGAAAAGACCCGACAAATATATTGTTATAGGTGCACTTATGACAATTTTTGGTGTGGCAATGCTTTCCTTAAATGAGCGGTTAGAAATAAATTTGGGTGCAGTTTTATCTCTTGGTGCATCGGTTATGCTAGGAATGCAGATGGTAGTAATGGATAAATATGTTGTAAACTGTAATCCAGCGAGGCTTACCATAGTTGAAAGTGTTGTGGTTATGGTGCTTTCTATTGCATCGGCTTTGTTTTCGGGTGAGTCTTTGCCGAAAATCTCAGAAATAGATGTTGTTATGTTTGCTTTAGCAGGGGTGTTATGCACATTTGTGTATTTTCTTTTTATAAGCATTAGTCAGAAGTATACATCACCAACAACTACATCAATAATAATTACTTCAGAGTCTGTTTTTGCCGCTATTGCATCTGCTATATTTTATGGTGAAGCAATAGGGGTAAGGGTTATTGCCGGCGGATTGCTTATTTTTTGTGCCGTAATTATTGCTGAAACTAAACCCAATTTTTTTATTAAGAAGGAATTATTGACGAACCGTTACAAATAAGATAAAATAGGAACATAGGTTTGCTTTTGGAAAAGGGGAATAATATGGCTGAGAAAAAAGGTTCAAAAAAAGAAGAAATAAAGTACGAAAGTAAAGAAAAAGCTCTTGAAGGGGCTCTTAAAAACATAGAAAAGAAATTCGG
>JAQVIB010000139.1 GCA_028695945.1 Lachnospiraceae bacterium | reverse complement strand
CCCTGTAGGTGTTCCACGGCCTGTTGTAAATATAATTGCCTGGCATCCGCCTGCAACCATTGCTGTAACAGAAGCTACGTCAAAACCCGGAGTATCCATAATAAGTGCACCTTGCTTTGTAGGCATCTGTGCATATTTAAGAACCTCAACAATAGGTCTTGAACCACCCTTGTAAATGCACCCCAGTGATTTTTCTTCAATCGTTGAAATACCACCTTCTTTATTTCCAGGTGTAGGTTGTCCTGTACGAAGATTTTGGTTAACATTTGCAAGATGGTCTTCAAGGTCTTTGCAAATACCTATAATCTGCTTTTTAATTTCAGGCGTTGCAGCCCTTTTTGCCAAAATATGCTCTGCACCAATAAATTCTGTAGTTTCACTCATAACAGCAGAACCACCAAGGTCTACAATCATGTCTGAAACCTTGCCCACGACAGGATTAGCCGCAAGTCCGCTTGTAGCGTCCGAACCACCGCATTCAAGTCCAAGAAACAACTTACTTACTGGATACTCCTTTTTAGCCACAAGTGATGCATCTTGAACCATCTTTCTTGCAGCTTTTACAGCCTTGTTAATTGTATTAACTGTTCCTCCCTCATCTTGAATAACAAACACCTCTAACGGTTTGTTTGTCTTAGAAAAAATAGCATCTTTTACAATATCAGGTGTACACCCTTCACATCCAAGACCAATCATAACTGTACCAAAAATGTTAGGGTTAGCCGCAAAGCCTGAGTACATATCTGTACAAATCTGTAAATTTTCCTCAACTTCAGAACATCCTGCTGTGTTACCAACGTAAATCGTACCTTCTACCTGTTCTGAAACAATACGGCATGTTTCTGCTGAACAAACACAGGTAGGCAAAATTAAAACCTTATTTCTTATACCAACTCTTCCATCCGGTCTTTCGTAGCCCAAAAAATTCATTATGTTAACCTCCTATTATAATTCGTCATCGTAGTTTCTTGGTAAGCTTATAATATTTTTATGGCTGATCCAACATCCTGCTGGTGCGTCTTCCACCAGTCCACCAATAATTTGTCCATATTTAATAATGTGTTCTCCGCTTTTAAGGTTTTTAATTGCAATTTTATGAAATGCAGGAATATCTTCTAAAGCAACAACAGAACATTCTTCTCCGTCCTTAGTGTAGTTAACCGCGTCGCCCTTTACAACATCGCTAACTATAGTTACAACAGTGTCAATAGGTCTTAACATAATTGCGTTTACGCTCATTTTAAATCCTCCTATAATCAACTTTTCCTTAATGTCTTGATTATATATTAAAAAAAATCTTATTTCAACACTTCCAGACCATTTTTAGTACATTTTTTGCTTAATTTTTATTCTAACAGTGGTTTTTTTACTCATTAGGGTCAATACCTTATTTTTTCACAAAAAAAGAGGAGAAAAATCTCTGTTAGTTTATATCAACAGAATTTTCTCCTCTTTAATTTCATCAAACCATATAATAATATTTATACTCTTCTGGTGTATGCAGATTTGGTTGTACTGCCAGAGAATGAGCTGATAGCTTTATCTAAAGCCGCCCTCTTATTTATCGTAGTACATTTTTCGTTTACCTTTGCACAAAAACTTTTACTGCCTTGAAAGATTTTTTTCAAATCACTTAATTTTGAATTTGCAAGTTTATCACTATTAACAGAAAGTGTTCCATCCGCCTTACAAGTAATACCCACCGCATCAAGATCAGACTTTGACGAAACAACCTCCGTCTTTAATTCATTAGCATATGTTTTGTATGTCTTGCTTCCGGATTTCTGCATATCAGATACTAATGAATTGTAATCTTCAACAAAATTTTTTATTTCTTTAACTGCTTTATCGTTGCTTACTTCATCTTCATCAAACAAATTGTTTTTTCCTGTATCTAACAATTTATTTGCATGTGCGGTAACATCCACAGCTGTTGTTCCAATTTTTTCATATGTTTCGCTAACAATAGTTGAGCTAGTACCTGTTGAAGAATTTGTTGATTTATTACCATCAATTAATGATGACAAATCCGTAGACATTGTAGCCTTGGCTACTTGGCTGGCTGAGCTATTTCTTCTACCTCTTAATAAGTTTTGCAGTCTTGCACCGGTTCCACTGCTTCTGAAACTGTTTAGATTGCCATAAATCCTCATGGAAACGACCTCCGTTATAAAAATTTGAATTTTTACCCAATATACTTATAAGTCGACCCTAACCGCATAAAATTAACACCATTTTAACCAAAATTTGGAAGATTAATAAATTTTTAAGGATTTACAATATTGGTGGTATTAACTGCCTCTGCTGAATCTTGCGTAACACTGTCAGTCAACGGCACAGACTGTGGTATTTTCTCAACTGTTCCAGTTCCATCATTTATTACTTGAATAGAAGAAATTCCAATTATTCCAGCCTTTTCTTCTGAATAACCCTGTATTACAACTTTATCGCCTTTAGACATTTTTACAACAGAAATATCTTCTTTTGCTGCAATTTCAAATAGCTGATTATAATTGCTAATCTGGAAATAATAGTACGTATTTCCGTCTATTACTACATTCCAAACATCCTCAATAACTCCAGAATATCCTGATTCTTCCTTGATTGGAGCTGTTGTAATTCCACTGTCTGTCAGTAACGCCTTATAGTTTTTATCACATTCGCTTATGCTATCACCAATTGCAACAATTTGATATTTTTCAATATTAACCATAGCGTATTTTTTAACCAACCCTGCTTCGTCTTTCAATGCAAGAAAATAACTTGGCTCTCCGCCTACGTTAAGCAGTAGCGGAAATGTTGCTAAATATCCTAAATGCTGTACCTGTCCCTCTGCACTTCTCATAGCAGAGATTTCCTTAGCTCCTGAAATTTGGTAATACTTAGTTTCCTTAGTTCTTTGGTTCATAAGAACAAATCCTACAATGGACTCATCACCTGTAACCGATGTAATACCCGTATATACCCAAACATCATCTTCTAAAGCAATATAGTTGTAGCCCTCTGTTGTCTGTAAACACCCACGTTGCCCGAAAATGCTGTTAATGTATCCGTTTGTAAGTATACCAAAGTAGTTATACTGCTGAACTAAAAGATCTGCATCATATACCTTGTCAACCCATGTTGGAACTTCACTGACATCATAGTATTGGTGTTCACCCGTTATAGCATTAAGCAAAACCGCACCTTTAATATCTGTACCGCCAAAAAGTCCTATTTTCTTTGTGGCAACAGGGCAAATCCAGAATGGCGTGCCGTTGTCATCAACCTCAAAATTTTTACTTCTAAACATAGCTGTTGGGTATCTAAAGCGAAGAAATCTGTCTAAATTTCTTCCAAAATGCTCGCTTGGAGAAATTTTAATGCCATTATCTAACTTAATAAGTTCAACATCCTGAGATGCCATGTCAATTTGAACATATGCGGGTATCCCCGTATTTCTGTTAGTAAGCCATTTAACAACACTGCCATACTCTAACGGAGTAACACGCATTGGTTTTTCCTTATAATTTATCTGCGTATAGAAATTACTAACCTCATACTGACTAACCATATCAATCATACTTCCCATTTTTCTTTCAGAAAGCAAAGCAGCAGAGTCCTTGTCCAATAGTGGAATTTGGCTATAATTTACCTCTTTTATGTCATCATTAAAATCGCTTGCTTGAACTGTAATCAAATTCTTATATGCAGATGCACGCAAAATTGGTGATGAAAGCAACGTTCCGCCACCATAAACAATAAGCAATGCAAAAACAACAATAATTACTTTTTTAAACTGTTTCAGCCTTTCACGCATAGGAATAGCCTCTTTGTTTTCAACTACGCTTTTTATAAGTGAATAGCTGTTAATAACCACCGCCACAACAATAAGACTTATTGCAAAACTCCAAAATTCTTGGCTTTGAACATTTATCGCTGGTAAAGCAGAATAAAACATTAGAAACCAAACAATTAGTGTAAAAGCAATTGAAACGAATTTATTCTTTTTCATTTTTTGACCCCTTTTCTGTTTCAAATATTATGTAATAATACCATATTTTTCTTGATGGGTAAACTTTTTGCCATTATTTTTATTTAGAATTTTAAAATTTAGCATTAATAACCTCTTTACAGAATGAGTATTTATAATTATACTTAGCTTGAGAGGAAGTGATAGTATGAAGATAGAAAAATTAAGTGATACCCAAATCAAACTTACTCTGTCACGTGCAGACCTTAAAGAAAGAAACCTAAGTATGGAGGAACTAATTAAACCATCTGAAAAAACTCAAGAGCTTTTTAGAGTTATTATGGAGCAAGCCTTTAACGAATGTGGATTTTCTTTCGAAAACACACCGCTTATGATTGAAGCTGCACCTGTATCAGTTGATGGGCTTATGATTATTGTAACCAAGTTACCGGATAAAGAAACACAAAAAGAAAAAGTTTCCATGGTCTCTCAAAATAAAGATTTACGCCGATATAAGAAAAAGTCAATTGTTCACTACATACCAGAACATAAGTCAGATGAAGGAATTTGTATTTATTCCTTTGAAACAATAGATATTGTTACAGATGTCGCAATGAGACTTAGTTCAAGTTTCAATGGTTTTAGCCAACTTTACAAATACCAGCAGAGATATTTCCTATTGTTGCAAAATGATACCTTGGATGATGTGATAACTAATGATAAAATTGAGTTAATTCTTAGTGAGTATGGAGAAAAACACCAATCAACTGTTCTTTCTAAGTATCACCTTATTGAACATGCGGAACTTATTATGAAAAATCCAGCATTAAAAACACTTAACAACATATTTCAATAGCTATACATAAATGAACGAAAAAAACGCAGAAATGTTTATGCAAACAATAAACTTACTGCGTTTTTTATTTTTTTGTAAACACAAAGCTAATCCTTTTCATATACTAAAAATACAAAGGAGGCTGAAAACAAATTATGAGATATCCTGATAAAAAAGAAAATCTTGATTCAAAATGCGATGCCAACAAGGCATATATACGTTTTTTACACGCTGTACCAAATGACCCACCTGTAAATGTAGATGTTTACATCAACAAAAAACTTGTAGTAAAAAATTTCAAATACGAGGATTTTACACCATACCTTACTGCACATGCAGGCACTTATATCATACAAGTATACCCTACTGGAAATAATGTAGACCAGTTGTTGGATATGCGTGTTACCCTTAGCCCACATGAAATAGCAACAGCCGCTATAGTAGGCACAACGAGCCAAGTTGGGCTAGAAGTAATTTCAGACTTTCCTCAAGAAATTGATGAATCACTGTCGTTTATGCGATTTATCAATCTTTCACCTGACAAAATGCCAGTTGATATTTATATAGATGATACACCTGTTGTATACGAACTTGACTTTACAGAAGTCACAGATTATTTATCTCTTTTCCCTGGAAAGCACACCATGAAAGTAAAATTAAGTGATGGTCAAAAAACTATTGTTTCCCACCCAAACATGGTGTTAAAAGGTGGAAACTATTATTCAACAATTCTTGTTGGCTTCATAAATGCTACCCCGCTTGTGGAGGTTCTTATTCCACTTGAAGGTGTAACCTATCTTAAGTTTTAATTTGATGCTGTCCCATAGTATTTCT
>JAQVIB010000138.1 GCA_028695945.1 Lachnospiraceae bacterium | reverse complement strand
TTGGGTGGGCAATGCAGGCATTTATGCAGATTCCTGCACTTATAAAAAAAGGATATCAATATAAGCCATTTTTGGATTTTAAGGATGAGGGACTAAAAAAAATAATCAAACTAATGTTACCGGTTATGGTAAGTACATGGATACAGCCTATAAATCTGGCTATAAACACGAATTTTGCATCGCGTCTTTTAGATGGAGCAGGTGTTTCGCCATTGGGGTACGCGAATACAGTATATTCTATTATTGTTGGTGTATTTGTTCTTTCGGTAGCTAACGTAATCTTTCCACGTCTTTCACGTATGACTATAGATAATAACAAAAATCAGTTTGGAGAAACCATAAGTATAACGATTGAAGTTATGATGTTTTTACTTATACCTATGATGGTTGGCCTTATGTGCCTTAGTGAGCCTATAATAAAAATTATTTTTCAAAAGGGAAAATTTGACCAATATGCTACGGTTTTAACAGCAAATGCACTGTTCTTCTTTTCAATAGGAATGGTAGGATTTGGAATACAGACTATTTTAAGTCGTGCTTTTTATGCTGAACAAAACGGACGCATGCCTTTGTTAAGTGGTATAATTTCCATTTGCGTAAATATTATACTTTGCATTGTGCTTTCACCTAGAATGGAAATTGGAGGTCTTGCCCTTGCGTCTGCTGTTTCATCAACAGTTTCGGCAATTATTTTGCTTGTAGCTATGCAAAAAAGCAATAAAATAATAAACCAAACACTGGGTTTACAAATAATTAAAATGATAGTATCAGCGGTTATTATGGCTGTTGTGGTTATATTAGGTAAAAGTACAATTACGTCTATGTTTAACCCATCTTTCCTAACAAGCCTTTTAGAGGTAGTAATACCTACATTTTGTGGGATTACTGTGTACATGGCTTTAACAAGGATTTTAGTTGTTAAACAATCAAAAATGTTTTTTGATTTTGCATTAAATTTTGCGAAAGGAAGGATTAAAAAATGATAGAAAACAGTGTTGTTTATTCATTTCTTGCCCGTTTTGGTAATGCTTTTATGGGTGTTTTACAAAACAGTTTTTTGGTTAATATTTTTTTAACACAAAATGACCATAATGAAACGGTTACAGGCAGTGTTATTTTCAAATTTTACAGGTTTGTGCGAAGTGCTTTAGTTAAACTTTTTAATATTTTACGCCTTAACAAACTTCTTGATGGTAGTATATTTAAGGTGGCATATATTTGGGCTGGCCTAACAGTGGTGTTAGCTCCGTTTTTACCTACAATGCTTGTACTTTTAATGAGTATTTCTGGGTTTTTATCCCTTATGCTAAGGCTGCTTTGTGAAAAGGATTTTGAACTTCAATACAATGGTATTAACAAATATATTTACATTTACGCAGGAGTTTATCTTTTTGCAACTTTTGCTTCAGTTACGGTTAGAGGCAGCCTTTTTGGCGGATTGCTTTCAATTTGTTTTGTTCTTTTTTCAATTGTTATTATTAATGCCATTGAAAGCAAAAGGCAGGTTAAAATATTGCTGTTTTTAATGGTTTGTGTTGGTGTTCTGGTGGCACTTTACGGTTTTTACCAATATATGTTTCAGGATAAATTTGGCGGTGTATGGGTTGACACAGAAATGTTTGAAGGAATGTTTAGGGTATATTCCACATTTGCAAATCCTAACGTACTTGGAGAATATTTTCTACTTATTATTCCCTTGGCTGTTGCATGCTTTTTTATAACAAAGCCTTTAATTATGAAGCTGTTCTATCTCGGGGCGACAGGAGCTATGTTACTTTGCCTTATACTTACCTATTCAAGAGGATGCTACATTGGTATACTTGTGGCGGCGGCTATATTTTTGGTGCTTTTGGACAAGCGATTTATTTTTCTTGGTTTTATTGGGTTACTGCTTATGCCGTTTGTTCTTCCAGAAACTATATTGAACAGATTTATGAGTATTGGAAATATGGAGGACTCATCTACAAGCTATAGGGTGTATATTTGGATGGGAACAATTGCAATGCTTAAAGATTACTGGTTCAGCGGAGTTGGACCAGGACAGGCAGCTTACAACCTTGTTTATCCTGTTTACGGCTACAATGGAATAAGTGCACCTCATGCACACAATACTTATTTGCAGATTATGTGTGATTCGGGAATTATTGGCATAATTGCATTTTTCGTTATAATCTACCAATACTTTAAGGCACTTTTCTGTTCATATTTAAAAGAAGCAGATAAGACGGCAAGAATACTTACCATTGGTGCAATGGCGGCTGTTGCCGGTTTTTTGGTACAAAGCCTTTTTGACTACACTTTTTACAATTATAGGGTAATGCTTTTGCTTTGGGCGGTTATTGGTATGGGTATAGTATTTAGCAAATATTCGTCGCTTAAGGAGGTGTAACAGGTGATTAAGGTTTTGAATATTATCAGTGACAGCAATATTGGCGGTGCTGGACGCTGTGTGCTTAACTTCCTTAAATACTATAATCGTGAAGAGTTTCAGATTAAAGTAGTTGTTCCAAGAGGAAGTCTTTTAATACCTGAAATAAAAAAACTAGAAACTGGGGTTATTGAAGCGGATGGAATTGCCGAGAAATCTTTTAGTAAGGAAGCGGTTGGAAATTTAAAAAAAATAATAAAATGTGAAAATCCAGATATTGTTCACACTCATGGAAATTTAAGCGGACGTGTGGCGGCAAAGTTATGTGGTAAAAAAATTGTTTATACAAGGCACTCTGTTTTTCCTGTAAGCCCTGAAATAAGCAAGGGAATAGGAAAGCTTGCTAATAAAATGATAAATGAATATTTAGCAGATGACATTATGGCTGTTGCACAGGCGGCTAAGGACAACCTTACAGAGGGCGGGATTTCTGCAAACAAGGTAAAGGTAATACTTAACGGAGTTGAAAAGGTTAAGGAGTGTACACCACAGGAAAATGCTGAAACAAGAATGAAATACGGAATTAGGGAAAACGATTTTGTTGTTGGTATTATGGCACGCATGGAACCTTACAAGGGGCATAAATATCTTGTGGAGGCTGCAGAAATACTTAAAAACAAGGGCAAAAATATAAAGGTGCTTATAATTGGCACTGGAATGAGTGAAATTGAACTAAAAGCACTTGTTAAAGAAAAAGATATGGATAACACAGTTGTGTTTACAGGATTTATAAGTGATATAAGAAGAATGCTTGGGGTTATGGATTTACAAGCTAATGCATCATATGGTACAGAGGCAACAAGCCTTGCACTGTTGGAGGGAATGAGCCTTGGAATACCTGCTGTTGTTAGCAATTATGGCGGCAACCCTGGTGTTATTTCACATGGTGAAAATGGCTACATATTTAACCTTAAAGACAGCGCCGACATGGCTAGGTATATAGAAATTCTTATGAATGACAAAGAAAAATATGAATATATGAAAAAGAGGTCTGTTGAAATTTTTGAAGAGAAATTTACAGCTGAAATATATGCAAGAAATATTGAAAAAATTTATGCAGGTGTTTTAGGAAAGTACTAATGATTATCCAGCAGTTATTTTAGAGAGGAGATGCAGATAGTGGAAAAGAAGAAGTTTAAAATTAATTTATTTGATATTGTAATTATTGTAATATTACTTGCTCTTGCAATGTTTGTTTACAAATATACTCATAAGGAGGTAGCTGTTGACACAAAGCCAATTCGATATACTTTTGAGCTTACTGATAACCAAGTTGGGTTTACAGACCTTATTGAAGTTGGTGACGATATAACAGACAATGTTAAAAACTACTACATGGGCAAGGTTGTAGCGGTTGAAAAGGTACCACATAGGGAACTTACTGAAAATGTTCAAACTGGGGAAATATTGGATGCCGAAATGCCGGGCAAGGAAACGGCTATTATTACAGTTGAAGCAAATGCAACAGAGAGTGCAAGTGACTTTAAGGTAAACGGCTATTTTGTTGTTAAGGCAGGAATTGAAGTTGCTGCAAAAGGTCCAGGCTATGCTGGCCGTGGGTATATACTTAGCATTGAGCGATAGGAGGATATAAGTGATGAAGCTAATTGACGAAAAAGGGAAATTATTTGGCAAAATTAATGCCATAGACTGCTGTGTGCTTTTGCTTATTATTGCCTTAGGTATTGGTGCATATGTAAAGT
Source organism: Lachnospiraceae bacterium (assembly GCA_028695945.1). Taxonomy (GTDB): domain Bacteria; phylum Bacillota; class Clostridia; order Lachnospirales; family Anaerotignaceae; genus UBA8514. The sequence continues at coordinate 1,543 of JAQVIB010000138.1, read as the reverse complement.
TTGGAATGGAGAAAACAAGCAATTCTGCAGCAATGAAACCTATAAGCTACAGTGTTAAAATTGAAAAGGTAAGAAAGGTTGCACTAAACAATGTGAGGGTTGGAGATACTATTTTTGATAAAACTTCTGGAAATCCTATTGGCACAATTGTGGCAGTAGATAGTGAACAGGCTACTGAAAGAATAAAGATGCCAAATGGAACTATTGTAAGGGGCGATGTTGAAAATAGAATTAATCTAATACTTACTGTTGAGGCAGAAGGAGTTGTTAATGACAGCGGTTGGTTTGTAAACAAAACCTATGAACTTCTTGTTGGGTCTAAAAAGAAATTCATTACAAAATACTTTGAATGCGAAGGCAGTGTTAATGAAATTTTTTAGCATTGATTATAGGTGATATTATGCATAGAAAATATACTATACTTATGGCTTTAATGGGGCTGGAAATAGGTGGTGCAGAAACTCATGTTGTAGAATTAGCCAAGCAACTAAATAAAGAAGGCCATCGCATTGTTGTAGCCTCAAATGGCGGTGTGTATGTTAAAGAACTTGAAGATGTGGGAATAAAGCACTACAAAGTTCCTTTGAATAAACGAAGTATAAGAAATATGAGAAAATCCTATTTTCTGCTTAAGGATATAATAAAAAAGGAAAATCCCGATATTGTTCACTCACATGCAAGAATACCTGGATTTATTTGTGGTCTGCTTAAAAAAAGAATGAATTTTACATTCGTAACAACAGCTCATTGGGTATTTTATACAGGCATGGGTCTAAAATACATTACAAACTGGGGTCAAAAAGTTGTTGCTGTTAGTGATGATATTAAAGAATATCTTATTAAAAATTATGGAGTAGACAGAAATAATATTTTTGTTACTATAAATGGAATTGACACCGACAAGTTTTCGCCTAAAATTAAGGGTAAGGGCGTTATCAAAGAGTTTGGAATTACTGAATATGACAATACGTTGGTGTATGTTAGCCGACTAGACGAAGATAGAGCACTTGTGGCAAGTCAGCTTATTGACCTTGCACCACAGCTTAGCAAAAAAATTAAAAGGCTGCGTATACTTATTGTTGGAGGCGGTAATGTTTTTGATAAGCTTAAGGCAAAGGCTAAAGAGACCAATGCTTCCATAGGACGAGAATGTATAACTATGACTGGAGCAAGGACAGATATTAACGAACTTATTGCGGTTGGAAAGGTTTTTGTTGGCGTAAGCCGTGCCGCACTTGAGGCTATGGCAGCGGCAAAACCTGTTATTATTGCAGGCAATGAGGGCTATATTGGTCTGTTTAAGAAAGAAAAGCTTGAACTTGCACAGGAAAATAATTTTTGTTGCCGTGGATGTCCGCAATCTACAGAACTTCTTTTAGAACGTGACATTATTTATACAATGAATGCTATTGGTACTGTTCAACGAGGAGAACTTGGCGAATACGGCAGAAAAGTGATTTTCCAATATTATTCTGTAAATAAAATGGCATCAGACTGTTTAATGGCGTATGATGATGCGTGGGACGAAAATAAAGGTCGCTGT
>JAQVIB010000137.1 GCA_028695945.1 Lachnospiraceae bacterium | reverse complement strand
TTGTATTTGAAGAATTTAAAGGAACTGGCAATATGGAGCTTGTGCTAGATAGAAAGCTTTCAGAAAGGCGAATTTACCCAGCTATTGATGTAAATAAGTCTGGAACAAGGCGTGATGACAAGCTTCTTACCAAAGAAGAGATGGAGGCCGTTTATGTGTTAAGACGTATCACCGCCAATACATCTACTGCGGAAACAGCCGAAAGCCTAATTGATTTAATGAGAAAAACCAAGAATAATGAAGAATTTGTTAAAACAGTGCCCATGTTAAAGGCAGGCGGTAAGGGTAGAAATAATTAGTTTTTTCAAATTTGAACTATTGCAACGTGTATAAAGTTGTGGTATAATGTCCACGTTGTCTATAAATAATTGATTAATTATTGATCAACAGACTATTAGAAGAGGTGAAAAAAATGAGAGAAGGAATACATCCAGAGTACCATCAGTGTACTGTAAAATGTAACTGTGGAAATGAGTTTGTAACAGGCTCAACAAAGAGTGAAATTAAAGTTGAAGTTTGCTCAAAATGCCATCCATTCTACACAGGCAGCCAGAAGCTTTTACTTGAAGCAGGCGGTAGAGTTGAAAAATTCAACAAAAAATACGGCAGAAAATAAAATAAAAGCTGAAGGGGTTGGGTATGTTATTTTATCCAACCCTTTTTTCTTTAGAACATAAAAATGTTAAAATTTTGCAAAAATAATTTTACCTTTTGACATAGAGTAAAGATACATTTTACATGGTTAGTTATTACTAAAATCGATGTTGAGATAATAAATCACATTTAAATATACAAAACGGCGGCTACTACCAATTGAAGTTAGTAGCTGGTATGATGTAGCGTAATAATAATTTATATGCACATGTAAATATGGTGAAATGAAAGAGGTAATGTTGTGAAAAAGAATAGCAATACCAAACAAAACAAAAATGACAATCCAAATTATAAATTGGCAAAAGAACAGTTGCATCAATAAATAAGTAATTTTATAACGAATATATTGATGGGTATTTTCTTATTAAAATTACCGATTTAGTTGATAAGTTAACTAACCCCAATAGATATTTGGATTATATTAAAGGTAAAAATTTTGAATTTGGAAAATTAAAATTTAATAGCCCAATTTTTAATGAAGATGATATTATGAACTTTGCGAAGATGGAATTGATAGATTTATACTACCATGGTCTAGAATCATTTATTGGAGATTCAATAAATACTCTGCAAGTACAAAAAAGTGGATAGAAATGTTTGGGTACAATCATCCAAATATGTAAAATATGATCAATATGGTTGTGTACTACATGTTGTTACTAATTTGATTAACAACATAATTATGGTCGGTAAATACCGTTATATTGGTGCAAATCATGAAATAGGATGGCTACCAAATAAAGATTTTAATCCTATAAAGATTATGAGTGCTGATGATATATCAGAAAAATCGGGGATTCAAGGATTAAAATGTGAAATGAAATGTTCTAAAAGGGAACTAGATTATTATAAATAACTGAACTAACTTGTATAAAACCTAGTATTTATGTGATTATTTAAATGAATAAATACCTCCCTAAAGAAAATCCCTAGGAGGTATTTTTTACTACTTGCTACAGTATTCGCTAATGAATATTTTTATCTCCGTTGTTGGTGTAGTTCCGTTTCCAGATTAGTATGTCGCAGAACAAGATTGACTTTTGTCATTAACGCATAAACTCCATAGGACCTTCCTGTTTAATATTTGTGAATTCCACACTGTTTATAAAGTTTCCAGGTTCCGGACTCCTTGATTTCCAATCATATGTAATAGGTACTTCCAGCGGTATCCATTTATTAATATTTGCATCTTTGACCATCATTCTGAATATTCCCCTTTGATGATAGGTCTCATTTGGGGTAATAGGAACGTAGTTTTCAGAGGGCTGAAAGTTCGAGCTCACCATATTTAGCATTTTCGGAGGAATACTATAATTCACCCAATTTAGGAGAGAATTCTCAGCTGATATTGTGGGTGTAAATGTCGCCTTTCCAATAAATGCGTTCGTTTCAAAGTCATATGCATCTACGCTGGCGTCGCGAGTCTGTGTATACATAGCAACAACCCCTTTTGCAATTAATATATTCAGTTAATTGTTTATGTATAACAGTAATGTTTTAGTATTAGTTGGTTGGAAACATAAGGTGGATAATAGAGTACAATCCTTTATGTAATCACAGCCCCTTGGAGTAATCCTTGGGGCTGATTTTTCATTGCGTGGCACATACTATTGTGATATACTACAATACTAGAGAAATAGAAAGGAGAAATGTGCATAGTGGATAAAAAATACAGTGAATATATACAGCCAAAAAATATTGGCGGTCAAGCGGTAATTGAGGGCGTTATGATGCGTGGGAAAAAGATGTATGCCCTTGCCGTTAGAACACCTGATGGAGAAATATGTGTAGAAAAAAAGAATGTTGATAGTGTATTTAGTAGAGCAGGGATTTTTAAATTTCCTATATTTAGAGGAATAGCTGCTTTTATTGAATCTATGATTATGGGCGTTAAAATTATTATGCGTTCGGCACAGCTTGCAGGTCTTGAAGAGAAAACGGAAGAAGAACCGAGCAAGTTTGAAAAATGGCTTGAGGATAAGTGCGGTGATAAGTTTGCGGATTATCTAATTTATTTCAGTGTTTGCCTTAGTCTTATTTTTTCAGTGGTAGTGTTTTTCTTACTGCCTGTTGTTATTGGAAGTTTCTTTAAAAGCTATCTTCCTGGAAATTGGGCTTTGGGTATTGTTGAAGGATTGGCAAGAATTGCAATATTTTTGCTTTATATATTTCTTATATCACGTATGAATGAGATAAAAAGAGTGTTTCAATACCATGGTGCAGAGCATAAAACAATAAACTGTTTTGAGCATGATGAAGAGCTGATTGTAGAAAATGTAAAGAAGCATACACGTTTGCATAAGCGTTGCGGAACTAGTTTCTTACTTATAGTTATGGTAATAAGCATGGTGGTTTTCTTTTTTGTGCATACAGACAGCCTTATATTAAGGTTAATAAGCAGAATTTTGCTTGTTCCGTTTGTGGCTGGTATTTCTTACGAAATTATACAATGGGCAGGCAGAAGTGAAAATAAGTTTGTTGCAATTGTTAGTGCACCAGGGCTTTGTTTACAAAAAATTACAACAGCCGAGCCTGATGGCTCCCAAATTGAAGCGGCAATTGCTGCAATGAAGGGAGTGCTTGAGGATGAGCCAGAATAAGTTAGAGAGTTTACTGATGGAGGCAAGCCGAAAACTTAAAAATGACGGAGTGGGTGAATATCAACTGGATGCTCAGCTTTTTATGATGAAAGCAACAGGATTTACTAAGGTTCAGCTTTTTACAAAAAATGACTATTGCCTTAATGGCAATGAGGCAGAGGAATTCTGGAAAATGGTTGACAAAAGGGGCAAAAGGATACCAACTCAATATATTATTGGAAGTTGCCAGTTTATGGGGCTAGATTTCTTCGTATCTAATGCAGTACTTATTCCTAGACCTGATACTGAGATTTTGGTGGAAACTATACTGGAATATAAAAAAAATAACGTAATAAACAGTATTATGGATATAGGTACAGGAAGTGGGTGTATCCCCATAAGTCTTTTACACTATGGAGTTAATAAGGCAGTTGCAGTGGATATAAGCACGGATGCATTAGAGGTTGCAAGGAGAAATGCGGAGCGAAACAAGGTTCTGGAAAGAATTCAATTTATTAACAGCAATCTGTTTGAAAAATTGGGTGAAGAGCATTATGGAAAATTTGATGCAATTGTGTCTAATCCTCCGTATATAGCGAAGAGTGTAATTAAAGGACTTATGCCTGAAGTAAAGGATTTTGAACCTATGATTGCCTTAGACGGAGGCCGTGACGGATTGGATTTTTACAAAGAGATAATACCCAAAGGTAAAAAGTACCTTTCTTCAAATGGCTGGATGTTTTTTGAAATAGGTTACGACCAAGGTATTGACGTTAGCGATTTGCTTAAAGCAGAAGGCTTTGATAAAATAGAAGTAATAAAAGACCTTGCAGGTCTTGATAGAGTTGTATTAGGAAAAATTTTGTAAGCGAGGTAAACAGATGTTTGAAAAAATTGAAGAACTTGAAATGAAATACAGAGATTTAGGTGATAGAGTTAATGACCCAGATATAATAGCAGACCAGACCCAGTGGCGTAAGCTTATGAAAGAGTACAGTGACATGACACCTATTGTTGAAAAATACAGAGAGTACAAAGATGCTAAACAGGCGGTTGCAGATGCCCTTGAAATGTTAGGGGAAAGCATTGACGACGATTTTAAGCAGATGGTTAAGGAAGAACTAAATGAAAACAAAGCTAAAATTGAAGAGCTTCAACAAGAAATAAAAATATTGCTTTTGCCTAAAGACCCTAATGATGAAAAGAATGTTATTATGGAAATACGTGCAGGTGTTGGTGGCGATGAGGCGGCTTTATTTGCTGCAGAGCTATTTAGAATGTATGCACGCTATGCTGAAGGTAAAAAATGGAAGACTGAAATGATAAGTTCCAATGAAAATGGCATTGGAGGATACAAAGAAATTACTTTTATGATAAGCGGACAGGGTGCTTATAGCAGACTTAAGTTTGAAAGTGGCGGACATCGAGTTCAGCGTGTCCCTGCTACGGAAAGTGGTGGAAGAATACACACCTCTGCCGTAACCGTTGCGGTACTTCCTGAAGCAGAAGAGGTTGATGTTAACCTTAACATGAACGATGTTCGTATTGATGTTTTCCGAGCATCAGGAAACGGAGGGCAGTGTGTAAATACTACAGATTCCGCTGTACGTATAACCCACGTGCCCACAGGCCTTGTAGTAAGCTGTCAAGATGAAAAAAGTCAGTTGAAAAATAAAGAAAAAGGACTTAAGGTTTTGCTTGCAAGGCTTTATGAGCTGGAGCAGGCAAAACACGATAGCGAGATATCAGCAGAAAGAAAAGCACAGGTTGGAAGCGGAGATAGAAGCGACAAGATAAGGACATATAATTTTCCTGATGGGCGTGTTACAGACCACAGAATAAAACTTAGCGTATATAGAATTGATGCGGTTCTTAACGGGGATTTAGATGTATTTGTTGACCCACTTATTACAAATGAGCAGGCAAATAAAATGCAAGGTCAGGATGAGGAATAACTGCAAAATAAAACATTACATGACCTATGAGGTGGCTAATTTGCATAATTCATAGGTCATTGTCTTAAGTATAATACATAAAAAAGAAGAAGGCGAATTAATTGAATTTATTTTTAGATTTATATTTAACCTTTGCACGCATTGGAGTTTGCACCTTCGGAGGCGGGCTTACAATGCTTCCTATTTTGCAGGCAGAAGTGGTAGATAAGAAAAATTGGGTAACCGAGGAAGAATTATTAAATTATTATGCTATTGGACAATGCACCCCTGGGGTTATTGCTGTAAATACAGCTACTTTTATTGGGTGTAAAATGAAAGGAATATTAGGTGGAATAATTGCGACTACTGGTCTTGTAACACCATCCCTTATAATTATTTGCATAATTGCAACCTTCCTTACTACATTTGCAGATATGGCGGTAGTTCAAAATGCTTTTGCAGCAGTTAGAGTTGCGGTTGCAGCAATGGTTTTAAATACTGTTATAAAAATG
>JAQVIB010000136.1 GCA_028695945.1 Lachnospiraceae bacterium | reverse complement strand
GCTTTTGCCGACGCCGTGACCGGAAACAGTTGATATTTTTATACTTGCGCCATCGCTCATCTCTACCTGCTTGCCTAATGCCCGCAGATAGTCTGCCTGCCAGTCATCGACGTACTCATCTTCAAATTCACCTTGCCTTTTAGAATAATCCGCTGATTTTACCGTCAACATCAACATCAATCTTTTCAGCCGCTGGAACTTTAGGAAGACCTGGCATTTTCATAATTGTACCTGTAAGTGCAACAATGAAGCCTGCACCTGCGGAAATAGTTAAATCTCTTACAGTTACCCTAAAGCCTGTAGGTCTGCCCAGAACTGTCTGGTCGTCAGTTAAAGAATATTGGTTTTTTGCCATACAAATTGGTAAATTGCCAAAACCAAGGCTTTCAAATTCAGCAATAAGCTTATTTGCTGCTGGAGCGAAGTCTACACCATCAGCACCATATATTTTTCTACAGATAGCTTCAATTTTTTCTTTAATTGTAAGGTTTGTATCATAAACATATGTGTGTTCTTTGCCCTGCTCAATAAGCTTTAATACTTCTTCAGCAAGCTTAACGCCGCCTTCGCCGCCTTTTGCCCATACTTCTGAAAGAGCAACGTTTACGCCAAGCTCTCCGCACTTTTTAGCAACAAGGTCAAGCTCTGCTTGTGTGTCTGTTGTGCGGGCATTAATTGCAACAACTGCTGGCAAGCCGAAAACTGTAGTAATGTTTTCAACGTGTTTAAGAAGGTTAGGAAGACCCTTTTCAAGTGCCTCAAGGTTTTCGTGGTAAAGGTCTGCCTTAGCAACACCGCCGTTGTATTTTAATGCACGAACTGTAGCTACAATAACAACTGCCTTTGGTTTAAGACCTGATAAACGACATTTTATGTCAATAAATTTTTCTGCACCACGGTCAGCACCAAAGCCTGCCTCTGTTACAACATAATCTGCAATTTTTGAAGCCATTTTTGTTGCAATAACACTGTTGCAACCATGTGCTATATTTGCGAAAGGGCCACCATGAATAAATGTAGGAGTGCCTTCAAGTGTCTGTACAAGGTTTGGTTTAAGAGCATCCTTTAATAATGCTGCCATAGCACCTTGTGCATTTAACTGACCACAAGTAACAGGCTCACCTTTTCTGTTGTACGCTACAATTATTTTAGAAAGTCTTTGTTTCAGGTCCATAATGTCATTCGAAAGACAGAAAACAGCCATAATTTCAGAAGCAACTGTAATGTCGAAACCGTCCTGACGAACAACACCGTCACCTTTACCGCCTAAACCATCTGTAATGTTTCTAAGTTGTCTGTCGTTCATGTCAACAACTCTTCGCCAAGAGATTTTTTTAAGATCGATATCAAGTTCGTTGCCCTGATGAATGTGGTTATCCAGCATAGCTGCAAGAAGGTTGTTAGCCGCACCAATAGCATGAAAATCACCTGTAAAATGAAGGTTGATGTCTTCCATTGGTACTACCTGTGCATAACCGCCGCCAGCAGCCCCACCCTTAACACCAAAAACCGGTCCTAAAGAAGGCTCTCTTAAGGCAATTATAGTCTTTTTGCCAATTTTGCTAAGTGCATCACCAAGACCAATAGTTGTAGTTGTTTTGCCTTCTCCTGCCGGTGTTGGGTTGATTGCAGTTACAAGAATAAGGTTTGCATCTTTTTCACTGCTAAGTTCTGTCTGTAAATATCTGTAGTCAATTTTGGCTTTGTACTTGCCGTAGTTTTCTACATATTTATCAGGTATTCCAGCCTTGTCAGCTATGGTGTTAATCACTTGCATTTCCACTTTTTGAGCGATTTCAATATCTGATAAAAATTCTGCCATTGCTCTTTCCTCCTAAAATGTAAGTTGTTATTTTCTATAATTAATCGGCCCCCGCCGCATTAATTTCTTCAACATTTCTATGGAAATTTATTTAAGATTTTCAATTCCTTCAATTTTAGCATTATACTGATAAGGCTCGGAAGGGAATGCTCTTTCATTTGATTCCTTTACATATTCGTTATAGGCATTAATAATAACTGAATGAAGGTCTGCATATTTTTTTGCAAACTTTGGTACCCATTCGTTCATTCCAAGCATATCCTTTGCAACAAGCACCTGCATATCACACCCTGCACCAGCCCCAATGCCCATTGTAGGAATGCTGATTTTTTCAGTAATTGCATTGGCAACCATTGCAGGAATACCCTCCAGAACAACCATAAACGCACCCGCTTCAGCAATGGCTCTTGCACCATCAAGAAGCTCCTGTGCCGCTTCAAAGCTTTTACCCTGTACTTTAAAGCCACCCATCATCGCTGCGGTTTGAGGTGTAAGACCAATGTGACCACAAACTGGAATTCCAGCTTTAACAATTGCTTTAACTACAGGAGCTACGTCTGTTCCACCCTCAAGCTTAACACAGTCGCATCCACCCTCAACAAAAATTCTGTTAGCACTTCTAACAGCATCTTCAATACTTACGTTATATGAACCAAAAGGCATATCACCCATAACAAATGTGTTAGGTGCACCAGCAACAACGTGCTTTGTGTGGTAAATAATATCGTCAACGGTAACGCCAACAGTACCTTTGTAACCCAACATTGTCATACCCATAGAGTCACCCACAAGAATCATATCAATATCACTTTCATCAACTAATTTTGCATTTGTGTAATCGTAACATGTAATCATTGTAGGAACTTTACTTTGTCCTTTACAAGCTAAAATATCGGGTACTGTGATTTTCTTTTTCATTGAAATACTCCTCCTTTTGGTATCATGTCCAAATCAGAAATTATAATTACTTCGCACTTGTTATTTTAGCAAAATGCGTGCCAAAAGTACAGTTTTTTCAAAAGTGCCACTATGTAAAAATATCAGTGTCCCATTTTGAATATTGTATACAATTTGACTAATTTATTTTAATTGGTTGAAATGCATTGTTTTAACACAAATACAATCCAAGAGTAAACCAAAATGTAGATGTTTATTTTTGTTTAAACACGTCCATTGTATTGAACACTATAACACAATTAATTTCTTTAAGAAAGATCTAAAGAAAAATCTTCACGCCAAAAACCTACTCTTCACCCAAAATAAATACTCCGCAATCCTTTTCTTCGTCTTCTTTAGATTCCCATAAAAATTTATTCTGCCTCGTTATGTATTTTCATTTCCTTGGTAGCAAGCCTTGAAGCCTCCATAGCTTTAAGCACATGTCCTTCATCTGCCCTTGTACTTATAATAATGAACAGCATATCCATAATAACAAGTTGAACAAGACGGCTAACCATTGCATCTGTATAATATGACGAATCGTTTGTAGAACTGAATATGCATAAATCTGCAAGCTTAGCTAAATCACTGTTCATATAGCTTGTAATGCCCAGTACCTTTGCCCCACCCTTTTGGGCAAGCTTACCGCACTCCAGCACCTCTTTACTTTCACCCTCGTGAGAAATCAGTATCAATAAATCGTCGGCGTTTAGTTGTGAAGCATGAATAAGGGCAATATGCGAGTTACTTTCGTTAATTACATTTTTTCCACAACGTAAAAATTTGTGATAAACGTCAGTAGCAATTACACCCGAACCACCTGCACCAAAAAACATAATTCGTTTTGCCTTTTCAACAAGTTTTGTTGCTTCGGTCACTCTGTCCAAATCTACCAGTTTGTTAATATCGTATATAGCAGAAGATGCAATAGAAATCACCTTTTGCTTAATTTCTTCAATGCTGTCGTCACTTTTAATATCTTGATAACCCTTGGCAGTTTCTTCACTTTCTTGAACGTCTTGTCTGGATAAATCTTGTGCCATATCAAGGCGAAAATCCTGATACGAAGTATAATCAAGCTTATTAATAAATCTAATTATGGTAGTTTCGCTTAAGCTGCATTCTTTTCCCAATTCACTTAAAGTCATTCGTACACACTTATTCCTGTTTTCAAGAATATAGTTTGCAACAAGCTTTTGATTTTTTGAAAGAGTATTGTACTTAACCCTTATCTCTGTAAACAAATCTTTTCCCAAAATACTTTCCTCCAAATGCATTATTTCCTTCAATATAATAGTTTTTTAATTTTACCATACTTGTATAAAATAATATAGTATAATTATTACGATTTTTCAGCCCTTTTCTAACTAATAATTTACGCACGCATTTTTTTACCTATACATCTCCAATTTCAGTAATTTTTTGTCATATGTTGATTTTTTATTTTTTCTATTCCTAGTAATAGCAAAAAATAACCCTTTTTGCTGTAGTCTCAAGCAAAAAAGGTTACTTTTCAAGTAATGGCAATAAAGGGAGGCTGCCAGTAGCTATTTATTTAAGGAAAGCTGGTAAGCAACGTCAACAATCATGTCTTCCTGTCCGCCAACCATCCTGCGTTTACCAAGCTCAACCAATATATCTCTTGGGTTAAGGTTGAATTTTTCCGCCGCCTTGTAAGTATGAAGAAGGAAGCTAGAGTATACGCCTGCATAACCAAGCATAAGTGGTGCTGTTTTAATAACCTGTGGACGGTGCATTATAGGTTCAACAATTTCCTCTGCAACATCCTGTATCCCAAAAATATCTATACCTGTGTCATAGCCCATTCTGTCAAATACAGCGGTTAAAACTTCAAGCTGAGTATTTCCTGCCCCTGCACCAAGGCCACGGCAAGTTGCATCAATGTAAGTTGCACCGGCTTCAACAGCCGCAATGGAGTTTGCAATTGCAAGGCCAAGGTTGTTGTGTGCGTGGAACCCCACTGGTATGTTTAACCCCTCAACAAGGCACTTAACCCTTTCTGTAACTTCATTTGGTAGTAAATGCCCTGCGGAATCTGCAAGATTAATATAATCTGCACCAGCGGCTTCAAATATTTTAGCCTGTTCAAGTAACCTTTCAGGGCTTACCATATGCACCATCATAAGGAAACCAACCGCCATCATTCCCATTTTTTTAGCAGCTTGAATGTGCTGAATACCAACATCCGCCTCTGTGCAGTGTGTAGCAACACGAACTACTCTTGCACCGTTTTCGTAAGCCTCTTCAAGGTCTTCTATAGTAGCAATGCCAGGTATAAGAAGAATACACTGCTTTGCGTTTTTAATTACTTTGCTTGCCGCTTTAATTAAATCCATTTCATTGTATTTTGAAAAACCATAATTTATAGTTGAGCCTGTAATTCCGTCACCATGAGCACATTCAATAATGCTTACGCCAACCCTATCAAGTCCACCTGCAATAGCCGTTACTTGCTCAGGAGAAAAGCTATGGCTTACAGCGTGGCTGCCGTCACGTAATGTTGTATCTACAATATTAATTCTGCGTCTCTCCATTTTACATTTCCTCCTTATTTAAAATTTTTTCCGCTAGCTTTTCAGCAACTGCAATAGCGGCAGAATTTATAATATCTAAGTTACCTGAATAATTAGGAAGGAAATCACCTGCACCTTCAACCTGAATAATAACAGTAACTTTGTTTCCTTCTACAATAGGCGGAACTCGAAGCTGATAGCCAGGTGTATACTGCTGTACCTCTGCAATTCTTTTGTTAACTGCTTCAATAATAGCTTTTTCATCTGCATTTTTAACTATTGTGTAGATGGTATTGCACATCATTACAGGTGGTTCTGCTGGGTTAAGAATTATAATTGCCTTTGCTTTGTCTGCACCGCCAACGGTTTCAAGGCCTTTTCTTGTT
>JAQVIB010000135.1 GCA_028695945.1 Lachnospiraceae bacterium | reverse complement strand
AGTAAACCCTCTGTACAAGTAAAACAGCTTATGGAAGGAGAGCCAAAGCCTGCTTACGTTCCTGATAAAGCTGTTCAGCAAATTATAAATGAAGAAGTTATTGCTTCAAAACATGAGCCAGTTAAATACACTGAAAGTAAACCAACCGATGCAAATATTGAAGATTTGCAAAAGCTTTACAAAAGCCGAATGCTGTCTGATGAAATACATGGTGGTAAAAATATACTAAAGGAAAAGCCTTTAAGTTACCTTCCCCAAGAAGAAGTTGAGCAAAATATTATGCCATCGGTTAACTCAGAGAAAGTATCTGTTAAAGAAGAACAGAAAAAAGAAAGCTTTTTTAAAAACTACAAAATTACAGGGCAAATTTTTTCTACATACTGGATAGTAGAACAGGGAGCAAGTATTTATCTTATCGACCAACATGCTGCCCACGAGCGTATACTTTTTGAAGAAATAAGCAATAAATTTAAAAGTGGGGAAATTGTTGCCCAAAGACTTATTCAGCCACTTGTGGTTAACCTTAGTGATAGGGAAAAACAACTTTTAATAGATAATAAAGAACATATTGAAAAATTCGGATTTGAAATTGAGGATTTTGGAGGTATATCTTATGCAATAAGAAGTGTGCCATATATATTTAAAAATCCTGAAAATATTGGATTTTTCACAGAAATACTGGATACCCTTGATACAGGAGCTATTGCAAATGTGTATGACACAAAAATACATGCAATTGCAACTATGGCGTGTAAAGCAGCCGTTAAAGCAAACGATAAACTTAGTATACAAGAAGCAATTAACATGGTTGAAAAACTTTTAAAGCTAGATAATCCATTTAGTTGCCCGCATGGACGCCCAACTATCATAGAACTTACTAAGTATGAACTAGAGAAAAAATTTAAGCGTATACAATAAGGAAGATTTTTATGAAAAAACCACTTGTTATTATTGCAGGGCCCACCGCTTGCGGAAAAACAGATACCTCTATAATGCTTGCAAAAAAAATTAACGGAGAAATAATTTCTGCGGACAGTATGCAGGTATACAAATTCATGGATATAGGTACAGCAAAGGTTACACCGCAGGAAATGGATGGTGTTAAACATTACCTAATTGATGAACTAATGCCAGATGAAGAATTTAACGCAATGATTTTCCAGCAGAAAGCAAAAAAGTATATTGAAGAAATTTATTCAAAAGGTAAAATACCCATTATTGTTGGAGGAACAGGATTTTATATAAATGCATTGGTTTACGATAATGATTTTATGTCAACCGATAATGACTTATCCATTAGAAATAAGCTTATGGAAGAAGTTGAAACAAATGGTGAAGAATTTGTTTACGAAAAGCTTAAAGCAATTGACCCAGAATATGCGTCTATCGTTCATCACAACAATGTAAAACGTGTTGTTCGTGCATTAGAGTATTATTTTCAAACAGGTGAGAAAATGAGCCAGCATAATTCGGAAGCAAAGCAACGTAAATCTCCATATGATGTTTCCTTTGTGGTTCTTAATATGGAAAGAGAAAAGCTTTATGAGCGAATAAATCTGAGAGTTGACATAATGATTAAAAATGGACTTTTAGACGAAGTTAAGCAGTTGCTAGACATGGGTTATTCACCTAACCTTGTATCTATGCAAGGTTTAGGATATAAAGAATTTGTGCCATATTTTAATGGTGAAGCAACACTTGAAGCTGCTATTGAAGAATTAAAACAGGGTACAAGGCATTTTGCAAAACGTCAACTAACGTGGTTTAGGCGACAATCCAAAGGTTTATGGATAGATTTAACAAGCAAAGATAAGACAACAGCAGTTCAAGAAATAGTTGATTACATTAACAGTGATAAGGAAAGCGATTTGTAGGGAGTTAGCGATTATGGAATTTGACAGCTTTATTAAAGACAATTTTGGCATAAGTGCAGAAGTTTGGGAATATGCAATAAAAATTGAAAGAGAAATTGAACATAATTTTAAAGAAATTGACAGAATTACAGAGTATAATCAGTTTAAGGTTTTGGCGGCTATGCAAAAAAACAAATTAAGCGATACTCATTTTGCCGCTACAACAGGCTATGGTTATAATGATCTTGGCAGGGATATTCTTGAGCAAGTCTATGCGGACGTTTTTCATGCAGAAGCTGGTTTGGTGCGTCCACAGCTAATAAGTGGCACTCATGCACTTACTGTTGCTTTGGCAGGAAACTTGCGTCCTGGAGATGAAATTTTATCGCCCGTTGGGATACCATATGATACTTTACAGGGTGTTATCGGAATACGTAAAGAACGTGGTTCATTAAGCGAATTTGGCATAACTTACAAACAAGTAGACTTGCTACCTGATGGTGGATTCGATTTTGATAATATTAGAAAAGCAATAAATAAAAATACAAAGCTTGTTACTATTCAGCGTTCCAAGGGGTATGAATGGAGAGACAGCCTTTCAGTAGAAAAAATTGGAACACTTATAAGCTTTATTAAGAGTATAAATAAAAACATTATTTGTATGGTTGATAACTGCTATGGTGAATTTGTGGAAACAATTGAACCAACAGATGTTGGAGCTGACCTTATTGTTGGCTCACTTATTAAAAATCCCGGTGGTGGACTTGCACCAATAGGTGGATATATTGTTGGTAAAGAAGAATTTGTTGAAAATGCCGCAGTTCGTCTTACTTCACCTGGTCTAGGTAAAGAAGTTGGAGCAACACTTGGTATAACACCAGCGCTGTTTCAAGGGCTTTTTAATGCACCACAGGTAGTTGGTGGTAGTGTGAAAGGTGCAGTTTTCCTTTCAAGACTTTTTGAAGGGTTAGGCTTCAAAGTTTTGCCTTCATCAATGGAAAAGCGTGCAGACATTGTTCAATCTATTCAGCTTAAAACAGCAGAAAACGTAATTGCTTTTTGCCAAGGAATACAAAAGGGTGCACCTGTAGATAGCTACGTAAAACCAGAGCCGTGGGATATGCCTGGCTATGATTGCCCTGTAATTATGGCGGCTGGTGCCTTTGTTCAAGGTTCATCCATAGAGCTTAGTGCAGATGCTCCAGTAAAACCACCTTATAATGTTTTTTTTCAGGGCGGTTTAAGTTGGCATCATGCCAAAATTGGCATAGTAATTGGTTTACAAACTATGGTAGACAAAGGACTTTTAAAAATTTAACTGATTAGGAAGTGCATTTATGTGGTCTGAAAAAATAATGGGAAGTGATTTTTACCATGTATTTTATTTCTTGCTAATTTACAGCATTTTGGGTTGGATATGGGAAGTTTTTTATGTCTTTTTAGATACCGACAAACTGGTTAACCGAGGATTTCTTAATGGTCCCCTTTGTCCAATTTATGGTATTGGGGCAACGATGGTTTATTTGTTTTTGTCACCAATTGCAGATAATTTGGGTCTTTTGTACCTTGGCGGAGTAATTCTTCCTACCATAGTAGAGTATATAACAGGTGCAGTTATGGAAAATTTATTTCACGCTTCTTGGTGGGATTATTCAGACCGTAAATTTAACCTCAAGGGTAGGATTTGCTTACAAGTGTCAATAGGATGGGGTTTATTTTCAGTTGTAATGGTACGCGTTATTCATCCATTAGTTTATGATATAGTAGAAGCAATTCCTTACAAAGTTGGAATAATACTAGCAAGTATTTCCTTTGCCTGTATTTCAAGCGACTTGATAATTACGGTTTCTCACGTGGCAAAATTCAATGAAAAGTTAGAGAAACTTGGAAAGGCAAAAGACGAATTACGTATGCGTCTTGAAAATGCCCTAATTTTCGAAACAAAAGAGGAAATTTTGCTTAAACTTAAGCTAAGCGAAAATGAATATATAGAGGAATTAAAAGAACGTATTGCCAAGTTTAAAGAAACAAATATTGAAGGTATTGAACGTATTGAACAAACATTTGAAGAAACAAAGGAACGCTACTCAAAATACCGCAATTCAATTGCTAAAAGGAACTATACAGAAAAACGACTGCTTACTGCATTTCCACAAATTAAACCTCTTAAAAACATAGATATTTTTAAAGAAATAATGGATAAACTGAATACTAAATAATAGGAGAGAATAAAGATGAAAAAAAAATTAAGAGCAATGATTCTATTTCTTGCCTTTGCAATTTTTACAAATACTATTGCTTTTGGTGCAACAAAACCTGTAGTAAAAGCTGAATCAGCTATTTTGGTTGAAGCTTCAACAGGAAAAATTTTGTATGAAAAAAATGCACAGAAGACAATGTATCCTGCAAGTATGACTAAAATACTTACTTCCATTATTGCGTTAGATTATTTAAAACCTGATGACGTAGTTATTGTCGGTAATGAAATTAATGATGTTACTTTAGATTCTAGCAAGGCAGGGCATATAAAAGGAGAGTCAATTACGGTTGAAAACCTTATACGTGGGCTTATAATACCAAGTGGAAATGACACTGCTACTGTTGTTGCAAATGCTGTTGCTAAAAAACAGTCTGGTGACAACAATTTAAGTTCAAGAGAAAGTGAAAGAATTTTTGCTGAATTAATGAACAAAAAAGCTAAAGAACTTGGATGTACTAATTCAAATTTTGTTAATCCGCATGGATACCACGATGAAAGACACTATACTACCGCCGAGGATATGGCGAAAATTGCTGAAGCTGCACTTAAAATTGATTTGTTAAAAGGAATTTGCAGCGAAAAAGAGTATCTAGGCAATAGCATGGGCAATGCTGATATTACTGGACTAAAAACCCAAAATTACGATTGGAAAAGTCATAATTTGCTTATTACATCCGGACAATATGCTTATCCATATGCTACAGGAATGAAAACTGGTTTTACCGATGAAGCTGGTAATTGCGTAACGGCTACAGCACAAAAGGATGGAATTTCACTTATTGCTGTAATATTTAATTCCGAAGACCCTGGGCGTTGGGAAGACGCGGCAAAATTATTTGATTACGGTTTTGAAAATTTTAGTTTTTATACATTAGCACAAAATAGCACATCAGTTGGAGAAATTGGATTATATAATAATAAAGAATCAGAAGGAAATGCATTAAAACTTATTATTAAGGAAGATATTTCTCTTTTGCTTGAAAAAACTCAGGTTGGAGCAGTGAAAACAGATATTAAGATTACAAATAATGAGTATATTTACAAAAGCAAGGATGAAAGCGACGCAGACATTAAAATTAAAGCACCAATTGAAAAAGACACTGAACTTGGAACAGTGACATATTCGCTTAATGGTGAAACTTTGGCTGAAACTAAGGTGTATGCAGAAAAATCAGTTGAAAAGGCCACATTAATTGAAAAAATTATCTATACTGCGAAAAAAATAATTTCTAAAGTTTTTTCAATTAACGGATTAATTACTGTGGCTGCAGGAGTTGTTGGAATTGGTGCGTTAGTGTTTGTTGTAAAATTTTTATCCAGTAGAACTCGTTCATCAAAAAGTAAGTATAAATTTAAAACAAATAAAAGACGTGGTGGTAGAAGATTTTAAAACTAACTATTAGAACTATTAGGTAGAACTATTAGGTGGCACAGCAATGTAATTAGTTTAAATAATTGATGACCAATCGATATTGAAATAAATGTTTAGACTTTGTAGAAAAATTAGTACAACTATTCGCAAAACTTGCGTTTTGCGAATAGTTGTAAATAAGTATAAATCACTTATTTCCCTTACCTGTACTACTAGTTCACTTAATTTTGATTATACAATTTTCTAATTGCAATATAAATTGAACTAACTTCTGTTTAAAATTATTAGAATCAAACAATAAAAATGGGAGAAAAAAATGGAAAAATATTTT
>JAQVIB010000134.1 GCA_028695945.1 Lachnospiraceae bacterium | reverse complement strand
ATGACGTTTTGCTGGGTCAATTACCTGTGGGTACTGTGCAGCAATTTCTACAAATTCTCTCATAACCTTACGGTTTTCATTATATACATCAATAGCGAAATTAATAGCCTCATCAGTAATTTTAACACCTAGTATTGTTTCTAATTTTGTACGAATAATTTTGTACTCTTCAACAAGGAATACATTTGCAGAAGCAAGACCTCTGTTTTGTGGGTGAACAAACTGAATAACAGGTGCAGTACCCTTCCATTTTTGTCCCATGCACTTTAATGTATCACAAGGTGAAGAAACTATAGCAGCTTTAAGCCCATCATAAACGCCTTCAATTTCCATTTCCATAACCGACTGCATAATTGAACAGGCAAATGCTGGAAGGTATGTACTTGCTTTTGATGTAGCCTTAGTTGCTTTGCCCCAACATCCAATAGGAAGAACTCCTGCGGCATAAACAATTTCCTCTGGAGCATATACAGGTAACACTCCAACTGCTTCTTTTCCTGTTTCTGCCTTATAATCTTCCAAAGCTTTTTTAGGATTATTTGAAATAGCTTGCAAATTATCTAAAATCTTATCTAACTTGCTCATGTAACCGCCCCCTTATTTATTCTGAGCAATGTTCTGCTCCATAATTTCCGCTAACGCCTGTACACGTGTATCAAACTGTGCAGGCGAGAAGTTACGAGGGTCAGTCTGGTCACCATCAAAGCTTACATAAGGCACGCCAGTTCTATCTTTAACAATTTCAGCTGTTTCTACGTTAAGGAAGCTCATAAGCTTACAACTTCTATTAAGATGGTAAGCAATACCTGTACTGCTTGTGCTTGTAAGTACATCACTAATTACATTAACCTTGTTTTCAAGGCAAGTGTTAGAGTACATTTTGCAATAGCCAACTGCCATCTCACGTAAATCACCAACAGTATAATGAATTGACCATGCACCAGGATAAGTTGAGCCAACCATGTTGCAGTCAAGAGATTTCAATGATTTATATGTATGTGAAAGATATGGCCAACATGCAATACCTTCCCATGCAATTCTAAATTTTTCGCCGCCCTTAAATGCGTCCTCACCTTTATCAGCCTTTTCTTTAAGCTCATCGGCAAGTGTATTAAATGTATCTTCTGCTGCAAATTTAGCCCTTGCACAAACAATAAGTGCCATAAAGTTGAACATGTCAAAACCGTTAAGAGGTGATGGAACTACCTGTGCCAGACCCATAGCTTTGTCCCATGCTGCAACTGAACGCTGTGCCTGCTCTTGGACTTTAACAAACTTTTCATAATCAAAAGTCTTTCCAGTAATTTCTTCGATTTGTTTTATTGCATATTCAAACTGGTCTACAATATATGTTTTAGTATATTCTGGAATTGGCCAAGTATGAACATATGGAACATCAATTATTATGTATGGAACATTTAACTTAACTGCAAGATTTTCATACCATTTCAGTAATGTATTACAAATATTATTACAAGTAATAATTATGTCTGGTAATGGAATTCTTGGACCAGGACAGTTTTCAAGCACCTCAGGTGTTTCGCCTGTTTTGGCTTCTTCAACTAGAAGGTCCATGTATGCAAGGTTAATTCTTGCATATGAACAAGTATCAAGTGAATATCCTTTTCTCTCAGCATGCTCAATCATCTCAAGTGCACCGTGCTTGGCACCTACTGCTGCCGCGTGATTTTCAGGGTAAATCATGTGTATACCCATAGTCTCACAGAATTCAGAAGGTGCAATCGACGACGACCAGCACACTAGCTCTCCCTTAGAATGCGCATCAAGCGCATCCTGATAGAGTTTTTCCTGATAGTAGCCCAACTTCTGTTTAGAATTCATACCTTGAGTTTCAGTCATTATAATCCTTCTTCCTTAATTTAATTATGATTTTAAAGCCTCATCATAAGCAAACAGTGCCGCACCCAACGCTCCTGTTATTTGTGGGTTTGGAGCCACATGGATTGGTCTTTTAAGTTCTCTACTGATTGCTCTTACAACACCTGCATTTTGGGCAACTCCGCCGCCCATTGCAACATCATTTTCAAGCCCAGTTCTATATGCAAGGCCACAAGCCTTACTTGCAACTGAAGCATGAACACCGGCAATAATCTTTTCTTTTGATACACCTTGTGATAAGTGGGAAATAACCTCAGATTCTGCGAATACAGTACATGTACTGCTTACGCTAACAACTTCAGTTGCACGGCTGTCGTATTCTGCCATTTCATCAATTTTAATTTCAAGTACTCTTGCCATAACATCAAGAAATCTTCCTGTACCTGCGGCACATTTGTCATTCATAAAAAACTGAATTACATTTCCACGCTCATCTAAACGAATTGCCTTAGCGTCCTGTCCTCCAATGTCAATTATAGTTCTTGCTGTTGGCACAAGGTGAAAAATACCTCTAGCATGACAACTTATTTCACTAACCTGTTTGTCAGCTCTTTCAAAAGCAAATCTTCCATATCCTGTTGCAACAATTTTTGTCATATCCGTAAGTGAAAGCTTACTTTTTTTCAACGCCTCTTCTAAGGCTCTCTGTGGTCCAGTAGAACCCGTGCCAAACTGAATAACCTCAGCGGCAACGATATCAGCCCCGTCCTTAAGAATTACTACCTTCGATGATGCCGAACCAATATCAATTCCCATTGTGTACATTAAAAACCCCTCCTGAACGCATATTATATGCAAATTAAATTAGAAATACCCCTCAAACTCAAACTCTTTGTTATGCAATTAACTAACTTGTAAAATAACCCAAGTCTCGGCTACTTGCATAAATCCTATTATATCCTTTTAGCCTTTAAAAATCAATACCAATTACCCATTTTATTTATAGGCAAAGTATACAAAAACAACAAGCTTAAGTTCTGTTCACCTTATCATTATCGACATTTTTTTGTTAATTATTTATCTTTTTTGAAACATTTTATTTTTTAATTTCATTTTTTATAATTCAAAAAAATGCCAAAACCCTCAAAATAAAAGAATTATCGGCATTTTATGGTATAACCACTAAACCTTTTGTGTATTTTTTAACTTTGTTTTGTATTTAATTTTTTAGAAAAAATCTACTAAGTTCTTCTCCATTTTTGTAGTAAATTTTCGTGCTCATTGCCATTTCCTCATCAAAAGTTTCTGTACCTTTTTCGTTACAGCCACTTTTGTAAATCATAAATGGCACTGCATCCCTTGCATGTGTTTTAGTTGCAATCGGCGTAGGATGATCTGGCATAATAAGCATTCTAAAATCTTCACCATCTGCCATAAGTCTTTTTGTAAGCGGCCCAACAATCTGCTGGTCAATATATTCAATAGCTTTAATTTTGTTTTCAGTCTCACCGCGATGTCCGCATTCATCTGGTGCTTCAACATGAATATAAACATAATCTTTACCATTTTTCAAAGCATTATACGCAGCTTCACATTTATTAGAAAAATTTGTATCGATATTTCCTGTTGCGCCTTCCACATCTATTACATCAAATCCAGTTGACATACCAATTCCCTTAATTAAATCTACAGCAGAAATTACAGCACCTTTTAAACCGAACATTTCATAAAAGTTAGGAACAGCTGGTCTTGTACCTTCGCCCCATAGCCAAATTGAGTTTGCCGGGTTAAGTCCACGGGCAATACGTTCCTTGTTAACAGGGTGATTTTTAAGAACATCGTAACTTTTTTCCATAAGCTCACGTATTTTAGGCTCTTTTGGCATATAATCAGTTATTTTTCGGTCGGATATATCATGAGGCGGTGTAAGCCCAAGCCCTTTAGGTCCATCATGCCAAATCATACAGTGTCTATAGCTTATTCCTGTGTAAAACTCAATAACCTCAGTTTTAAATGCCTCGTTAACAGCCTTAATAAGTTCATCTGCTTCTGCTGTTGTAATTTCTTGGGCACTATAATCCGCCATCGTTTTGTTTTCATAATTTTCTTCATCTGAAAGTGTAACTAGGTTGCACCTAAAAGCAATATCTGTTTCACTCATATCAATTCCAATGCTCATTGCTTCAAGAGGCGAACGTCCTGTGTAACAGCTTACAGGGTCAAATCCCATCGCCGCCAAATTTGCAACATCGCTTCCTGGTGCCATGGTATCAGGCACTGTTTTGCAAAGTCCAACAATTGATGTTTTCGCCATTTTATTCATATTTGGCTTATTTGCTGCCATCATGGTTGTTTTATTTCCAAGGCTTTCAATAGGATATCCTGCCATTCCATCACAAAGCATTACAATATATTTCATACTAAAATCCCCTTTATATGTATATGTATTAAGCACATTTGATTATATATCAAACACAAATGAATTTCAAGCACAAAAGTCCACTTGTGATGGTCAATCATGTACCTACTAAAATTCTCTTGCCACCTTTAAAACAAACAAAGGGCTGTCACATATAATTTGTAACAGCCCAAATACTTATTCCGTTCTAATGGCAGATAATGCACTAAGGCTCATTGCACGCCTAGCTGGAAAATATCCTGCAAGTACACCTATTATTGTTGCAAATATGATACCAAGTATCGAAAGCCAAAGTGGAATTAGGCTTAAATTTGAAGTTTGACCCAAATTTGCACCAACTAAATTAACTACCTTAGACGCAATTAAACTTAGAACAACGCCTGAAAGACCGCCTAAAAATCCAATAAATGCCGCCTCTGCAAGGAATAATCTTTTAATATCCGGCAGAGTTGCACCAATAACTTTCATTACACCAATCTCTCTTGTTCTTTCATAAATACTCATAACCATCGTGTTTGTAATACCAATTGCTGCAACCAAAAGGGAAATAGCCCCAATTGCACCAAGCACAAGCTGCAGCATTTTGGAAGTTTCTTGCATAGCGTTAAGCGACTCCATAAGACTGTCCGTTTCAAAACCCATTTCCTTAATTTGGTCTTGAACTGTAGAAACATTTTTAAGGTCAGTTACTTTCAGCTTAACCATTTCATATGTTCCTTTTTTAGGTGTATTACCGCCGGTTTTTACACCTCTGGCCTTTTCTTTCTTCTCTTTTTCATCCTTTATCTTTTGAAGCTCGTCAATTGGCATAACACAGCTCCAGCTGTCATTTCCCATAGGGTCTAAAACGCCAACTATATTAATTTTTTTTGCTTTAATACTTTTGTCTGCTTCACTTTCCCCATAAGATTGGTCGTATGTAAGCTGAAATTTATCTTCCTCTACGTTTACCTCAATTGTATTTGAATCGTTATACCTATACTGCCAACTTTGTTTTGGATTGTAAAAATTAGTTGAAACGTCACCACCCAAAACCATATGCATTTCGTCACCCTCTTGCAGGCAACGTCCACTTGAAAGCTTATACCCAAGGGACTCCATTGCCTCTGGAAGAACTCCTGTTACATTTATATCTGCAACATATCTTCCATCTATAAGCATAAAGTAATCCTCCAAAACTGGGGTAACAATTTCAACTCCAGGTATATTACGTATGGTTTCAATGGTTTTTGTATCCAACACAGCATTTTTATTTTTACTTTCAGGGTCGCCTTCCCATGGAGTACGCACAGTAATTACGTTAAGGCTTCCCATTTCTGAAAGCTGTTGTTTATAACCCTCATTCATACCAATGCCAACAGAAATCATAACAACAATAGAGGCAGTACCTATAACCACACCAAGTACCGTAAGAAATGTTCTAAGCTTACGTTTCCAAAGGTTTCTTATGGCCATGCTTATCATATCAAAGCTGCTCATTGTTATCCTTTCCTTCCCCTATAGCCTCCGCCACATTATCAATTTCGTCATCTAAATCTGCTTCAATAAATTTTGCTTCCTTTTTTGCCTT